>CAZQFO010000101.1:0-7111 GCA_964592695.1 uncultured Candidatus Peribacteria bacterium | reverse complement strand
CTTTGGCAAACGAGGGGGCCCCATTTTATGTCCGTGTCAACCAAAAGAGTTAATGTTTTAGTTTTGAAATAAAATAAAATTTAGATAGATTAGTTTAAGCTAATAAATGACCAGATATTTTCTCTTTACAATATTAATTTTTTCCCTTTCTGCAGGGATATTTTATGAAACCATAATCAATATTGATCCTCTTGGTGAACAGCGATACATTGCTTTTTTAGCATTCTTTTTGTCTGCATTTTTCGGGTCAGCTTCTTTTTTTACCTTTTTTTTCTTTTTTGGGTCAGAAGTAATTGAAGGAAAAATCCTTTGGCAAAGACATTATCTTCGGGCTATGAGAAGAGGGGCATTAATAGCTGTTTTTATTGTATCGATCTTATTATTTCAGTTGTATCGAATTCTAGGACCTTTGGAAGCTGTGTTATTAGCTACTTTTTTAGCTTTGGTTGAGTACATGAGTTGTAGTCCAAAAGGAGGAGTTAGTAAAAAGGTTTGTTAATTGAATTTATTTTTCTTAGATTTTTATTCTTTAAAATGAAGCATACAAAAATCATTGCTACTATCGGTCCTGTTTCATCTAGTTATGAAATGTTGGAGCAGCTTGCTCATGCAGGGGTAAATATTTTTCGTCTTAATTTTTCTCATGGTACTCATGAATGGCATGGAGAAGTTATTAAACGGATTAAACGACTTAACAAGGAATTGACATATACTACTGCTATTATGCTCGATACTAAAGGTCCAGAGATAAGGACGGGGGATTTAAAAGTTCCTATCATGTTAAAAAAAGGTGAAAAAATCACACTTACTGTGGATCACACTGAATATGAAGAATCTGGAAAAATAGGTGTAAATTATGATGCCTTTGTGAATGATGTAGAAAAAGGTGAACGTATTTTGGTTGATAATGGAGTAATGACATTAAAGGTTTTAGATAAAACTGAAAGAGATATCCAATGTGAGGTTTTGGATGGTGGAGAATTGGCTTCTCGTCGACATTTAAATCTTCCTATGAAAGACGTGTCATTAGCATCGATCACCAAAAAAGATTGGAACGATATAAAGTTTGGTGTTGAACAGGGAGTGGATTTTATTGCGTTATCATTTGTGAGGAAATCAGATGAAATTAATGAGTTAAAAGTTTTTTTGAAAGAACAAAAGGCAAATATTGATGTTATTGCAAAAGTTGAAAGTTTTGAAGCGACAAAGCATTTGGGAACGATTTGTGAAGCTTCAGATGGTATCATGGTTGCAAGAGGGGATTTGGGGGCGGAAATTCCTTTTTCTCATGTTCCTCGTGTTCAGCGAGAAATCATCGAAACTTGTAAAAATTTCCAAAAACCGGTCATAGTTGCTACACATATGTTAGAGTCTATGATTCATAATCCGATTCCTACACGAGCAGAAATTACAGATGTTTCTACGGCAGTATTTCAGAGAGCTGATGGTGTTATGTTGTCTGGAGAAACTGCGGGGGGGAAGTTTCCAGTTCGTTCGGTAGAAACAATGGCAGAAATTGCTGTAGAAACTGAAAAGGAGTATTTAGAAATCAGGAAGATACGTGATATTCAGATTGATTCTATTCGATCAGAATTTGCTAAAATGGCAGCAAAAATGGGGACTGATATTAGAGACTTATCTGCAATAATGGTAATAACTAGAAGTGGGTTTATGGCGGGTTTGGTTTCTAGTTTTCGACCACAAGTTCCGATAATGGCATTTACAAATGTTCCGGGGTCTCGACGCAAGATGCAATTATTATGGGGAGTTGAGAGTTATCGTATTGAATTTTCACAGGATCCAGAAAAAACGATAGTTCGTGCAAAAGAAGAATTTGTCGAAAAAAATCCTGATTGGAAGGGAAAACAATTTGCGTTGATTTCAGATTCTTTGGTGGATGGAGAGTTTGTGCCGACACTTCAGGTGAGGAAGTTTTAGTTTAAGAGAAAATTATCTATTATTTTCAGAAAGGCGTTACTCAGTGGTTGATTTTTCCAATTTTTTCATTTGTAAAAAATTTGCTGAAAATCCATCCAACTCTCCATCGAATACTTTGTCTGGAATAGTTTCCTCATAGTTTGTTCGATGATCTTTTACCAGTTTATATGGTTGTAATGTATAAGTTCGAATTTGTGAACCAAAATTCGCATCTAAATTATCGCTTCGCAATTCTTCAAGTTGTTGGGCCTGTTGTTCGAGCTTGAGTTTGAGAAGTCTGGATTTAAGAACTTTCATAGCTGCATCTTTGTTTTGCAGTTGTGATTTTTCATTCTGACATGTAACTATCTGGTTGAGTGGGAGATAGGTAATTCTTACGGCCGAATCAGTAGTATTTACTGATTGGCCACCTGCACCGGAGCTGCGAAAGACGTCTATTCTGATATCATTTGGATCGATATCTAAATCCATATCGTTTTCAATTTCTGGGAGAACTTCTATTTTTGCAAATGATGTTTGTCTCAAATTTTTAGCATTAAATGGTGACAATCGGATAAGTCTGTGGACACCATTTTCACTTTTTAAATAACCATAAGCCATGTCGCCGGTAATCTCAACTGTTGCGGATTTTAAGCCATCATCAGAAGGCGATTCGTCTAATATGGTAGTTTTATATCCTTTTCGTTCAGCATATCTTAGATACATTCGTAATAGTATAGAGCAAAAATCTTCAGCATCTTGTCCACCATTTCCTACATGAATAGACAGGATAACATTATTGGTATCATATTCGCCAGAAAGCAAAAGATGGGTTTCAGCTTTTTGAAATTTTTTTTCTAATTTAATTAGTTCTGTTTCCAGTTCGGGGAGTTCTGCATCTTCAGATATTTCTACTAGTTCGGAAAGGGCAAAAAGACTAGATGCAATATCTTCCCAGTTCTTTAAAAATTTTTCAATCCGAGAAGAAGATTGGCTTATTTTTTGAGCTTGGTTCTGATTATTCCAAAAATCAGGTAACTCCATTTCCTTTTGCAATAAAGCCAATTCTTCTTGCTTCTTATCAAGTTTTAGAGAGGGTTTTAGTTGATTGTATTTTTCTTGTAAATAACACAGTTTATCGAGTAAATCTTTTTTCATGTAATTTGAAAATACTTGTTTTTTATACTATTACAAATACAATGTCTTAAAATCAATCATTTATGAAAATTGGAATTCAAGGTGGTGTCGGCAGTACAAATGAGCGGGCTGCATATGCATTCGCTAAAAAACAAGGATGGAAAGACTGGAAGATAGAGTATTTATTTACGTCAGAAAATGTGCTTCATCATTTAAGTAAAGGAAAGATTGATATGGGGATTTATGCATGGGAATCAACAATTGTAGGAAAGGTGGAGGAGTCTGTTATTGCTACAAAAAAATATCCACATGAGGTGGTAGATAGTTTGAATTTGGAATTAGATCATGCATTACTAAGAAAAGAAAAAATTAATGAAAAAGAGAAAGTTCAAATCTATTCTCATCCGCAAGCATTATTGGTACATCGGCCGTTTTTAGAGGTGCATTTTCGTGCCTGTCAGCTTATATCAGAAAAAGACACCGCATTGGCTGCGGAGCGCTTGTTACTCGGAGAATACCCGCAGAATTCTTTAGTTTTAGCTCCGATTGGGTGTGCTGAAATTTATGGGTTGGATATTTATTTCGAAAGTATGCCACAAAATGAAGGATATATAACTACGTTTAATTTGGTGAAGAAGGAATGATGTTTTTTACTTCATTAGATAAGCCATCTCATTCCCTCTCACCTCAATGAAACTTCGATCAGTTACGAGCTCCATTTCTTGTACCTGTTCAGTACTTTCTAGTGCATATAGACTTGTTGGTATAGCTAGGTTTATTTCCCAGCGCTCTAATTCTTTTTGAATCGCAATTCTTTCAGATTTTAACTCTTCCAACGCAAAAGCACTGGTTGCTAATGCGTTTAACAATATCAAATACCAAAAACCAAGACCAAATATCAAAAAAATGCCAGTTCGAATAATCCAAGAAAAATAATTTCTGGTCTGCACGATATCTTCGCTTTCATTAGCGATATTTTCATGTGGATCGTGATGAACGACTTGCATTATATAAAAGGATTTGTTGTAGGTAAATGAAGAAAGCGGAATATTTATAATCTTTCTAAGATTCGAAGACGAGCACTTCTGGATCGTGGGTTTTCAGTGATCTCTGTTGTTGAAGGGCAGATTGGTTTTCGAGTGATGAGCTTTGCTTGTGGTGGAGCAATTTCTGTATGAAGGGAATGATCAGTTTCTGTAGTTATAGGTTTTGATTTTTTAGAGAAAAAACGTTTTACAATTCTGTCTTCAAGGGAATGGTAAGAAATAATACCGATTCGGTCTCCTGATTGCATTATGTCAAAACTATCAGTAAGGGCTTTTTCAAGGTGTAATAATTCATCATTTACGGCAATTCGAAGAGCCTGAAATATCCGAGAGCAGGTTTTTTTTTGTTGTTTGGGATGAACAGATGATTCGATAATATTTCGCAAATCACTAGTCATAGTAATGGGGTTGTGTGTTCTTGATTCACAAATTTTTCGAGCAATTTTATGACTCATGTGTTCTTCTCCGTATTCTCTAAAAATAACTGAAAGTTCCTTTTCGGTACTTTCGTTCAATAGATCTATGCATTTTGTATTATTATTTTGATCAAATGACATGTTTATTTTTGTGTTTTTTGCGAAGGTAAAGCCTTTTTTGGGATTATCGACATGTGTCGAACATAATCCCAGATCCAATAATATCACTAGTGGTATGCAAAAGTCAAATTTTTGGATAATTTTTTTGATCTCAGAGAAATTTGAGTGTTTAAAATGTGTGATTTTTTCCCATTTTTTGAGTCTATTATTAGAAAATTGTAGATGATCTGTGTCCAAATCACAAGCAATATAGTTATTTATATTTTTGAAATTAGATAAAATCGCTTCAGCATGTCCCCCAAGTCCAGTTGTACCATCAAAAATAGTTTTTATTTCTGTTGTCAACAGATGTTTTAAAATTTCATTTTTGAGAACGGAGATGTGAGTAGGAATTTCATCGGTCATTTTAGAGCAAATTTTGATAAATTGTGCAAAACTTGTGAACAAATTGCATGAAAAATAGTTTTCAATATCCTTTTATAGACTTATAAAAACGATTATATGCCGTAATTCTAGCTCAATAAATGTGTTTATTCAAGTTTCTTGGGTAATCTGCATGAGATTGGGGAGGTTTTTTGATATAAAATTTTGATCATAAATGAAAGATTTATATAAATTTTATTAGATATTTTTTTGCTTTTTTGCCTTCTATTCGAATAATCTGTTTTGATGTTGGATTATTTTTATACGCTTCTTTGGTCGTTTACACCTTTTTTAGAACTTCGGGCTTCTATTCCATTGGGGCATTTGCAATTTGGTTTATCTATATATGAATCTATTGCAATCTCAATTTTTGGAGGTATTTTGGCAGCAGCATTTTTGATTTGGACTCTTCCATTTTTTGTAGGATTTTTTGATCGAAATATCCCTTTTTTTCATAAAATTATCCAAAAGGTGTTTGCTCATACGAGGGCAAAACATTCGCATAGAATCGATGTTATTGGTGAGATTGCATTAGTGATTTTGGTGGCAATTCCTCTTCCTGGAAGTGGGAGTTGGACGGGAGCATTAGTTGCGTATCTTTTTGGATTACCCAAAAAGAAAGCTTTGTGGCTTATCAGTGTGGGAGTGATATGTAGTGCTGTTATTGTTGCAATTCTAACGGTAACTGGACATGAAATATGGGAGTTTTTTAATGAGAAGATAGAGGAAACTACTGATATGGGATTGAGATTGTGGGATAGTAGACTATTAACGTAGTTGGTTTGGAGTGGTTTGGGTGTAGTCCCAGATTTCAGAAGGTGGATTTTTGGGGAGTGTTTCAAATTTTGGAAAAATTTTTACTTTTTTTCCAAATTTATTACGAATGTTTTGTGTATCAAAAATTGGAGGCTCTCCACTTATATTTGCGGAAGTGGCGGTGATAGGACATATGATTACATTGGCTACTTCTCGAATAGTAGAGATGCGAAAGGCAACTTTATCTTTTGGCCAAAATGGAGAAATAGGAAGTTTATTGGTCGGTCTTAAAATTATGGTTCGTGGTTTTTCATAAAAAAATTTTTTTGAAAGATTTGCTGGGATTTTTGCGTACTCTGATAGCATTTTAAAATCACAAACCATGAGAGAAAAAAATTTTTTTGGAGGACGTTGTTTTAAGAAATATAGTAGATCGAGTGTTTTTGTATCGTCGATTCTGACTCCTAGACCGAAACTGGTATCGGTTGGATAGGCAGTAATTGTTCCTTTTTTAAATAATTCCATAAGATTTGGCTGTGTTTGTGATGGTAATTATCATTTAGCGTTTTTCAATGGATAATTCATTTGGCTTGTTTTGTTATTCACGCTATGGTATAATACGATAATTTAAATATATTATCAAGTATGTCAAAAGTTCAAATTGCAGAACAACTTAAAAAATCGCAGTCAACTGAGCAGCGTTTGATGGCTTTGAGAGAAGAGTTGATGTTTGAATTGGCACGTTCTGAACAAGAAAAAAAACAAGTGATGAATCGGATAAAGAGTGATCTTTTGGGGCTAAAAGAAGCTATGGAAAAAGCAAAATCTTCATCTGAAGATGATATTGATATGACAGCTTGGGATCACATAATTTAGTGGTATTTGAGAAAATTCGAAAAGATATTAGTTTAGTTAAATCAAATGGATGGGAGCCACGAAAATCGAAGCAAACAGTACACGAAGTAAAAGGAAAATCAACTTACGACAAACGAGGAAATCTAACTGGATTTGAATATAACGAAAATGGTGTTTTAATTGCTCAAGAAAGGATTGAAGATCAATTGGATCATCAGCTAAAATTTGATCAACCGACACCTTCCGTTGTCGTTCGATCAGCTTTTGAAAATGATGAGATTTAAGCAGATAGAGGAGAAATGAGTTAAATCTAAAGTGAAAACTCACTGGGGTATTTTTTCCCATAATATTACGCAAAACTACGAGATTGTTTTTTTGCCGCTTCACGGGGGTGAGCGAGCATAGCGAGTCGAGCCCCCGGGAAAAGCGGCTTCCGACGAT
>CAZQFO010000100.1:0-7177 GCA_964592695.1 uncultured Candidatus Peribacteria bacterium | reverse complement strand
ACAAAAAAATACAATTTTATGCATCAGTTAGCCAAAAACGCATCTAAAATCCGTTGAAAGTCACATTGGAGATGATGTAAATTTCTCTGGAGGACAGAAACAACTGCTGGTTATTGCTCGAGTGTTGCTACAGAAACGTCCGGTTATTATTTTTGACGAGGGAACAAATCAGCTGGATGCGGAACATGAGCTAAAAATCCTTAATCTACTTCAGGAACAAAAAAAGAACTCTACAGTAATCATGATTACGCATCGAATGACTACGGCTCGAAAGGCGGATAATATTTATGTTTTGGATAAGGGGGAGATTATTCAAGAGGGCAAACATTCGGTATTGCTTCAGAACAAAAAAGGACTCTATTCTAAATTTTGGGATTTGCAGGTGGCGAGTTAAAAAAATAATCACTTCCAAAACGCCCACCACTTTTTTTCTGGATAAAAAGCATAACCCATCTCATTTGGCTTTTCTGCCGTTTCTTCTGCTTCATAAATTTCATCCAAAAATAACAATGGAGAGTCCTTTTGAGGGTTCAATGTTGAGGCTTTAATCTGTTCGTCATTTTTTACCTTTTCCACCGCCAAAAGTTCCGCCTCAGATTCATCTTTGGCCTCTACTGTTACCCATTTATAAAAACCGTGCTTTGATTTCTTCCCATCAAGCTCTAGGAGAAAATTTTTACCATTAATACTGCAGTGATATGTTTTTATTGAAGTTGCTGATAAAAAACTTATATCCAAAGCTTCTTTGATTTCTCCTTTTTTCAAAAGGGCTATCATTTTTTTTAACTCACTTCTTTGCATTTCAGCGTATTCAGGCTCTTTGGCTCGGCAATCAGAGTCCGATAAATAATGATCAAGGTCGTACATTAACTCTTTTATTGGTGACTCAGTCGACTCTTCGTATTTTTGAACAAAGACCGATATATACGCTTCGGACTTTAGAAGCTTTTCCAAATCTTCAATAAATTCTTGCATATTCATTTTTATAAAAATTATTCTCCAACGAATGTTCCGTTTGGGGCAATTATGAAATCTTGAGACAACGGAGCAAAGGCTCTCCAGCTTTCATCGTCAATTGAAACAAGCACTCGCAAATTCCTACTTTCTTCATCATCCCAAAAAGTTTGGATTTCAATCTGATATTTTGAATTGGAATTCCCCTTAATTTCTTTTGTTTCAACTGTATTAAGGCACTTTGTGAGGTCTTCGTAGCCTTGCTCCCTCAAGCAATCAATTTCTTTACTTAAAATTAAATTCGCTTCTTCTTTGTTCATGATTGAAGTTATTTTTATGATTTTTCTCAATAGATCAAATGGAATATCTGAATTAATCCATCCTAATGGCTACTGAATAAACCCACCCACCTGATGATTCCATAGCTCCGCATACTTTTCTTTCTTCTTCAGAAGCTCATTGTGAGAACCTTCCTCAACTACCACCCCTCTATCAAGCACAATAATTCGATCCATTTTCTGGATAGTAGAGAGTCTATGAGCAATTACGATAGTAGTTCGATTCTTCATCAGCTTTTTTAACGCCTCCTGAATCAACTGCTCAGAATTAGAATCCAGAGAGCTGGTTGCTTCATCAAGGATCAAAATAGGAGCATTCTTGAGCATGGCTCGAGCAATCGCCACTCTTTGTTTTTCTCCTCCAGAAAGCTTGATCCCTCGTTCGCCTACCAGCGTTTCGTATTGCAGTGGGCATCGCTGAATAAATTCATGAGCGTTCGCTTGTTTAGCGGCTTCTATTACCGCTTTTTCATTGGCCTCAAGGTTTCCATACTGGATATTCTCCAACAGCGTTCTGTGAAAAAGAATTGGATCTTGTGGTACAAAGGCCACACTGCTTCGCAAATCCTCCTGTTTGATCTTAGAAATGTCCTGATCATCAATCAATATCTTTCCTGAATTGATGTCCACAAATCGGAGTAATAATTTTGTAATAGTGGTCTTTCCTGCTCCGGATTCCCCCACCAAACCGACCTTTTCACCAGCTTTGATTTTGAGATCGAAATTCTGAAAAATATCCTTTCCTGTTTCGTAATTAAAAACTACTTTTTGAAATTCAACTTTCCCTCTTGCAATTTTGCACTTTTGAGGACGCACTAAATCTTTTATTTCCGCAGGCGTATTCAAGATTTGTGTCATTTCTTCTGCATCGGCAAAAGCCTGATAGAGTTCTCGAATAACTCTCCCGATATTCCATAAATTCTTCATAATTGCTCCCAAATACATCTGTATCAAGATGATCGTTCCGATGGAGATATTTCCTGCCACCCAAAGCTTCACACTCACAAAAATAAATCCCACTTCCAACATAAGCATTAAAGCTGATTGCATCGCTCGATTGGCATTATCAAGCGTCCATGAAAGCTTTCTCGCTAAATAACGATATTGAGTGATGTCCCAAAACCGTTTTATTTCATATGGTTTTTGGGCAAAAGTTTTTGTGGTAGTGATATTCGTGACTCCATCAGCTAACTCTGCTGTAACGGCTGAGTCCGCCGTAGCACTGCGAATGTCATATTTCAATTTCCAAGTGGCAAACCAGTAGACCGCTACTAAGAAGAAGAGTGTCCATCCTAATAAAATCCATGCGATGAGCGGAACAAAAATGAAAAGTACTCCTATGGCCGCTACAATTCGGATTGTGTTTGAATACAAATCAAAGAGGAATTTATCAGCAACTACCTCAAAAGATCGAACGAAACGGTTGGTGCGATTTACCAATGCTCCAACAAAGTTATTGGCAAAGAAATTGTAGGAGTGTTCTTGAAGCTTTTTATATACACTTCTTTCTAAATTTCTCATTACTTTTGACTCAAAGTTTGTCACCGAAAATTCAAAAATTCTCCAAGCAACAAATACAATGCTCCAGATTCCTGCAATATTTAAAATATATGGAAGTAGTTCCGGCCATAGCTCTATTCGATTCTCATCAGAAGGGAATTCTGAAATAAGATCCAAAAGTTCTTTGATGTAGAGGGGAATTATAATATCTCCACAGATCACTCCAATCGGAAGCATGGTGAAAAGCAGGAATAGAAAACCTTTATGCGGACGTGCATAGTCCCAGTAATATTTGAGCGTTAGTTGAGTAGTGTTGTTCTTTTTCATAGTTAAACGAGTTTAATGATTTTATCGGGATTTAAAACCCGACTGAAATATTCATCATGGGAAATGAAAACGATAGCCGTTGAAGTCTCTTTCAGAAACTCCTCTAAATCCTCTTGAGCGTAAATATCCAAATGATTTGTAGGTTCATCCAGAAACAAAACATCAGGCTTCCGTTGGAGAATTAAAGCTAGTTCTAGTCGTTTTTGTTCTCCTCCAGACAAAGTCTCCACTCGGCTTTTCATGAGATGTTTCAGGCGATAATGAGACAATAGTCGATGACATTCGGTTTCTGATAAATGAGAATGTTCGGAAATTAAATCCCAGACCGTTTTTTTATGAGGCAATTCACATTCTTGAGTAAGCCAACTAATCGAAAGGTTTTCTTTGGAAATAATGTTGCCTTCAAAAGCTTCATCCTTGAGAGATAGGATTTTAATAAGCGTTGTTTTGCCTGTTCCATTATCTCCCACAATCTGAATGATTTCTCCATTTCTAATTTTTCCAGAAACGCCTTCTAAAAGAACTTTTTGAGAGCCTTCAAATTGTTTCCCTTGAATATCAAATTTAATGAGCAACGAAGGCTTTTTATCGTCCTCCTGTGTCTTCATATGAATTCGTGGGGCTTCTGTTGGTTTGTCAGGGCACTTGGTCTCTAGTGAAGCTAGTTTCTTTTTCTGACCTGCCACAATATCACTGAACCGATACTTCGGATGAAATTCATGAGCTTTGAGCCACTGCCTAATAGAGGTAATTTCTTTGTTAATTCGATTAAAGACCACGAGTTGTCTTTCTCGATTTATATCTCGAGTTGCTCTCCACCTCTCATAATTCCCATCATACTGAATAAGCTCTTTCTTTTGAGAATCCATTTCCCAGATAGTATTTATAGAATTACTCAGCAACTCTCGATTGTGAGAAACAAGAATAATTGAGCCGTTAAATTCGGATATAAAGTTTTGAAACCATTTCAAGCCTTCGCTATCCAAATGATTTGTCGGTTCATCTAACACCAGGATTGTTGGCTCAGAAAGCAAAATTTCAGCAAGTTTCAATCTTACTTTTTGTCCTCCTGATAAACTTTGTGCAGTTTGTAGAATTATTTCTGGTGGTAGTCCAACTTGATTTAGAGCAATATCGATAAGATAGTCCATCCATCCTTCTGCAAGCTTTGATTCGAGATATTCTCCAATCAATATGTCCGGAGGAAGGTCTATGTGTTGAGGTAAATATCCAACATATTCATCAGATACATGAATGCTTCCTGAGACAGGTTCATGATTTCCGACTAATGTTTGAAGCAGTGTGGATTTCCCACAACCGTTATGTCCAACGATGGCAATACGCTTCCTCGCCTTAGAATCTAAAGAAAGATTTATATCTTGAACGTCTTCTACGCCATGACCGATACTGAGATTTTTAGTGATAAACATTTTGTCTGCAAAATTAATAAATAAAAAACCTTCCGAGTTATTTTCTCGGAGGATTGAAATACCTTGCAGGCAAAATGTGAGAAGGAAGTTGTCAGCTTTGCGCTCCCTCTTCGCCTGCAAAGGCTGAAGGGAAGACAGTGAATGACAGTCGCTTGCCTTCGCCAAGCAATGTCCAACATTGCTGTTGAAGCTTCGCTTGAAGATGAAAACGATTTAAGGTGGTTATCATTGTGTTTTCTTTATAGTGATTTCCTCATAATTGTCAAATCTTAATTATATGTAATTACGACAAATGATTCATAATTAATATCCCGGCGCAGATTTAAAAGGGTAAACTTCCGTTCTTTCCCACACTTTTCCAATTGAGTAAGGATCGTTTTTCAACCACTCATCAAAATCTTCTTTCGTATTAAATTCAGCAATAATTGTAGATCCGACCATCCGCCCTTCATCGTCTAAGATCGCTCCGCCATAAAGCATATTTCCTAATTCTCGAAGTTTTTGGTGTTGAGCTAAATGTGCTTCACGTGCCGCTAGCCGACGTTCCATAGCTTGATCATCTGTTCCATCGAAAGCGATAAGTGTGAATTGCATGAAGAATTGATTAAAAAAGTGATGAAATGATATTCAAAGTTTAAATTTTAGCTAGAATTCCTATACGGATTAGCACCTACACGAATGAACATAAAAAAAATCGATCACATCAATATATCAGTATCTGATTTGGAAAAATCTAAAGCTTTCTTTGTAGATTTATTCGGCTTTCAGGTACTAAACGAAGGAACGCTTGAGGGGGAGTGGATCGATAAGTTGGTAGATCTCCCTCAAGTAAAAGCTCGATATATTCAAATGTCTATTCCCGGAACACAGACTAATTTAGAACTCATTCACTATGAAAAGCCAGAAGGAGGAAAAGAAGAAGCTGGAGCAAAGGCCAATACAATAGGAATTCGACACATGGCTTTTCAGGTGGATAACATCGAGGAAGTTTGTGATCGACTAAAAAAGGCTGGGGTTCGAATGTTTTCAGAACTTCAAACCTACAACGTAACAAAAAAATTGTGCTATTTTTATGGGCCAGATAATATTATTCTGGAAATTGCTCAGTATGATTGAAAAATCATTCAACCTTAATCTCATCCTCTCTCCCTGTAGCAGGCGAATTCACTTCAAAAAGCTTCATTTTCCCCTCATAGGAATATTCAACCATTGGCTCAATAGCAATCACATCATTCTGTTTCACTTCGTGCTTTTCTTTGCCCACATAAAAGATCCCCGATCCCTCAATAACGAAATAGAGCCTGTGACTTTTTTTCACATAAACTTTGTCATGCCCTTCAAAACAATCCACATAAATCGTATTTAGAGCTGGACACTGCTCTTTGCTGTTATAAACATAGGCCGTAAATCCTTCATGAGGACTTTTACGAGCATTCTCAATACTGAATTTCATAGTTATTTGATTAGGTGGATTTTAAGCACAAATATTCGGACATTCCTCATGGATTACCTCAATGGCCTCCAGAACTTCTGAAGAAAGCTCAATATTTAGAGCCTCTGTGTCCTCAATCAATTGTTCGATATTGGAAGGGCCAATGATATTACTTGTCACAAATTGCTGAGAATACACAAAAGCTAAGGCTAATTGAGCCGGAGATAATTGATGGTCTTTCGCCAAGGCTACATACTTTTTTATGATGTTCTCCACTAATACGGATCTGTACCGAGGCACAAATTCAGGATATTTCGTAAACCGACCTCCTTCGGGTTTATTTCCATCCAAATAACGTCCTCCCAAAACTCCATAAGCCAAAGGAGAGTAGGCGAGCAATCCTACATTCTTTCGGGCACTCACTTCTGTCATAGCCGTTTCATAAGTTCTTGTGAGAAGGCTGTAGTTGTTCTGAGTAGTTACCATTCGAGGAAGATTATTCTCTCGAGCAATTCGCAAAAACTCCATCGTTCCCCAAGGCGACTCATTGGATAATCCAAAATGACGTACTTTTCCTGCTTTTTGTACTTCTTGTAAGGCTTCCAATGTTTCCAAAACAGGAGTCATGTATTCATCGGCATCGTAAATCCAATTTCTTTCTCCAAACTTGTTGATGTTTCTGTCCGGCCAATGCAACTGGTACAGGTCTATATAATCCGTTCCCAAGCGTTTTAAGCTGTTATCGAGAGCCTCATTGATATTTTTTTTATCGAAATGAGAATTGCCTCCACGAATATAATATTCAGATCCATCACGACAAGGCCCAGATATTTTTGTAGCCAGAATTATATCTTTTCTGTTTTTTTGTTTTTCCATCCATCGTCCGATAATTTGTTCTGTTGCTCCATACGTTTCTTCACAGGGAGGGATGGCATACATTTCTGCGGTATCAAAGAAGTTTATTCCTAAACCTAAAGCCTTGTCCATAACCTCAATAGCCGTTTCTTCTGAAACGTGTGCTCCAAAGCTCATCGTTCCGAGGCAAGTTTTGCTAATTTTTACGTCTGTTGTTGGGAGAGTAGTATATTTCATGAGTTTAATTATTGTTAGTTGTTTGGATTTTGCAAATTCAGTGATGAATGGTATCCCCCCAAAAAATCAATGTAATCTTACGATGCCATGGCCGATTGTCGTCG
>CAZQFO010000099.1:0-7299 GCA_964592695.1 uncultured Candidatus Peribacteria bacterium | reverse complement strand
AAACGAATCAAGCACAGATAGATGTCTGCTAAACAAACGGAATGTAAAAGAGCAAGAACGTACGCCTGACAGTATATGAATTTATTTTTATTTGTCAATGTTTTAGTAAGTATCCACCCGCAAAGCGGGTGGCTTTAAATTTGGGGAACCCCTAAAAGGGGTTAAGCGAAGTTTACCACTTCAAATCAAGTTGGGGCCCATCGATATATTTATCGTGCTTCCACTGATCTTGGACATACTTTTTTATCGTTTCTTCATCTATTCCGACTGTGCTCACACAATAGCCTCTACTCCAGAAGCTTTTCTGACTCAACGGATTTCTTTTCCCATTTTCAAAATGTATCCGTATCGCACTTTTACCCTTCATGTAGCCAAGTATTTCAGCTACACTATTTCGTGGTGGAATTCTCAACACTATATGTATGTGGTCGATTACGGCATTCCCTTCGACCACTTCCACCTCTTTGTGCCTGGCTAATTCTCGCAAGATCTCTCCTACTCTTTTTCTGCATTGTCCATACAGTATCTTCTTTCGATACTTCGGCACTATTACTACGTGGTACGTACAATCCCACGTTACGTGACTTTGTTTACTTTGGGTTTTCATGGTTAGTTAGATTATGAAATATTTTTAAAAACCCCTTTGGTGTTCCCCTGGTCATCTTTATACCCCATAACCAATACTATGGTAAAACCTCACGCGTCCACCGCCATAGACGGTGGTTTATCGATTTTAATTATTTGTATAGTGCCTCCGAATTAACCTCATCACTCCATGCAACCATATAAATACACCATCGCAGAACCTCCAAAGCCTACACAATGGGCAATTTACGCTAGACGTTCCTCTGATGAAGGCTCAGGAAAACAAAACAAGTCCGTTCCTGACCAACTCAAATTCTGTGGAGAATTGGCGGAGAAGGAAGGAATCATCGTAAAGCATGACCACATCTTCACAGAGAATGCATCCGCTAAGAAAGCAGGAAATCGACCTGTTTTTGATAAGCTGATTAGCATGGTTGAGGAGGGAACGATAGACGGTATAATCGCATGGCATCCTGACCGACTCAGCCGAAACATGCTCGAAGCAGGGAGTATCATTGATTTGTTGGATGAAGGAAAGATAAAGGGATTGAAATTCTGTACACACTTCTTTGAGAACACCGCCTCAGGAAAGATGATGCTCGGTATTCTTTTCGCTATTTCAAAGGAATACAGCGATAGCCTGAGTGAGAAGGTTAGTCGTGGAGTCGGAACGAATCTCGAAAAAGGAATCTCATCAGGAACGTATAAATGGGGATATGAGCGAAATGAAGAAACAAAACTATACGAACCCCATCCTGAGAACTTTGAGTACATACATCAGGCATTTCGTATGCGATTGAAAGAAAAGTCGTACGAGGAGATTACACTATGGTTGAGAAACATCGGTTGTCATCGAGTCATCAGGAAAGACGGCAGAAAAGTCTTAGTGAACAAATCGCATCTAACCGCCATATTCAAAGACTCTACCTATTACGGAGTACTGGAACAAGCAGGGAATCTCGTGGACTTGCGAGAGCTCTACGACTTCCAACCCATGATTTCTGAGAATGAATTCCAACAGGTAAGAGCATTAGCCAACAAGAAGAACAAAAGAAGAAACAAGCTCATTCTTCCTTTTCGAGAAAACCAAGTTACCTGTATCTGTGGAAGCCAATGCTTCCCTGACGTTGGAACAAGTAGAAATAGTGGAAAATCTTATCTGTACATTGCGTGTAGGAAAAAGACGGATTGTACAAGCGGACAACATCGGATGCGTGCGAAAGTCCTAATGAATGCCATTACAAAGTTCATAGAAAAAAACTTTCAGAAGCCAACCAAGAAGAACTTTGATGCTTATCTGAAATCCATAAACGAGGCTATTGAAGCTGATTTAAACGATACTCGAAAAGCCAAACGAGCCTTTCAGAATCAACTGAACAAGGCGGAAGCCAAGCTAAATGAGATTGTCATGGGAAAGTTCAAATTCCAACAAACCAAAGAAAAGCTCTCAGAGAAAGAGATGGAGATTTACGAAAAAGAAAAGTTCAAGCTCGAACAGGACATTCGGAACATCAAAGTTGAGATGGAAGAAGCAGGAAAACACAACCTCTTACAAGCCTTCGACTATGAAGAATTTTCAAACTTTGTATCAAACGCTTCAGAGTACTGGAAATTGGCAGACTCGGAACAAAAACATGCGTTGATTAAATTCTTCTTTTCAAACCTTGTTGTGGGGGACGGAAAAGTGCATCAAATAAAGGTTAAACCCATTATCGAGATGCTTTTTGTTCGGAATGGTGGGCATACCAGGACTTGAACCTGGGACCTCTTCCTTATCAGAGAAGCGCTCTAACCAGCTGAGCTATATGCCCTCCGTCAGACATGAAAAACCCCATAACTAAGGCTAAACATCCATCATACCTAATCACTCAACCAACCTCACGCTAAATTCTATGAATAATTTTTCTTATGTCAAAAAAAAACACTAAACACGCATGAGCCTCATACTCTTTTTCCTTGCATTTACTCATGTTTACTGGTACAATAAAAGGATTAATAAAAATGAAAAAAAATTGCACTGCTCTACTTATTATAACACTTCTACTATGCACGCTAAGTGTAGGGTTTTTATCAAACAACTTATTAGTTTCAATAGATCCGAAAAATTTAATGGCAAATAGTGGACAGAGATTATATGGAAATCAAAAGAAAACAGGAATAAATAGTGCTGTAAAACAAACTAAAGCACAGTTAGAGAGTGCTAGTAAATTTTTGTCAGGACAAAAAGGAGTATTTGGCGTAAGCAGTTTAATGCAAAAAAATCTTAGTGGAGGAGGTGTCACCAATATATTTAATAAATTAACAGGAGGCGGTGGAGGAGCGGCCGGAATTGCAAATATGTTTGGTGGAAAAAGTGGTCTCACAGGAATACTATCAGGGGGGCGCCTCCAGAGTATGCTCGGAGGAAAAGCAGGAATAAGTAATATCTCTGGAATGCTAAAGGATCTTCCCATTCAGAAACTAGTTAGCAGTAGTGCACTAGAAAAATTTGGAATATCTGAAGGAGGTAATCCTATAGACATGCTGGGACAAGTAGCAGCAGGAGGTAACCCTATGGGCATGTTGAGTCAGCTTGCAGGAGGTGCTGGAGGAGGCAACCCTATGGGCATGTTGAGTCAGTTTGCAGAAGGAGCTAAACAAATGGCTGGACCAGGTGGGCCGATAAGTACCGCTGATTACGCAAAATTACTAAAAACACCAAAAATAAATCTGCCAAAAGGAGTAGAAATGCCAAAACTAACTGATGCACAAAAAATTGCACTATCTGATCCAAAGGCTTTAGCTGAAGTAAACAAAGAAATGAAAAAATTGAGTGTCGAAATAAATCTAGCAGAAGCAAAACTTGAAGACGCAAATACTCATTATGATACCATGAGACAAGAAGATCCTCAAATGGATTCCTATATTATTCTCAAAGGATTCTACGATGAAGCTATAAGGAAATCGAAAGCAGGTGAGGAGTGCCCAGAATGCACTGTATTATCAAATATAGACTTGAATTCATCACAATTTAGAAGAGAAAATGATTTTAACATGCTTAAAATCGAAGAACACTTTTTATTAAATGGTGGATTAGCTCGACCTCGAAAACATACAACTGAAGACACACACACTAAAGATCAAATCCCCGAAAAAGAAAATACCACTACCTCAAGTATACATAATTATAAAAGCCTAATAAACAAATTTAATAATAAAATAATTTCGTGGATTATCATAAACATAAATACAACATATGCAATAGAATATAGCAACGAACTTCTACAAAATCAATCAAACATACCTTATAGTAATGAATCTTTTGACCAAGCACGAGAGGAGTTAAATCAACCAATTTGGAACCAAGAAAGAATGGAGGAAAATAGAAGAATTATTGGAGAATCTCCATTAGGGCAAAAAGAAGAAAGTGCTACTACAGATAAACAAAATGCATCTCAAGAAGTACAGGATCAAAAAAACGCTGCCGCCGCCGCTGCAGGAGCAGAAAAACTAATCAAGATGATTATAAAATTAACGGATGACACTGGAATATTTGATATACGAGCACTACAAGTAGGGAGAGAAGCATCCTGGACCCTAGTAGATGCCAGTGCAAACGAAACCAACGTAATCAATAGAGTCATAAAACTATTGGCCCAGGTCATCGGAACGATCAGCGTATTACTAATGGTAATAGCCGGACTGATAATGGTTACATCTCACGGCGATGAAACTGTTTTAAACAGAGGAAAAGATATGATAACTTATACAACTATAGGACTAGTAACAGGGTTTCTCAGCTACATGATCATACAATTCCTTATCTCCTTCCTATTTAGAGTTTTATAAAAATGAAAAATGTATATAAAAAATTTTTGCATTTTCCTTGCTTTCGAAGCATACTGTTTCGGTTAATTATATGGGTTGTGATTGGGGTGAATATTTTAAATTTTGGCAGTGGTGTGCAAACAGCACAAGCACAAAGAGTAATAGAAGAATCAGGACGAAGACCCTTGGAGGTAGATTGGGACGCTCCTGGGAACAGAGAAATTGATGATTCGTGGTTAACGGGGCCAACAACTAGATCAGTAGAACCTCAAAGAGCAATAGAACCAGGACGAAGACCCTTGGAGGTAGATTGGGACGCTCCTGGGAACAGAGAAATTGATGATTCGTGGTTAACGAGGCCAACAACTAGATCAGTAGAACAAGCAGAAGTTCCAGCTGTACCAGATGATTGGGAATCTGAAAGTTTAGAAGCTGATACATTAGGAACGGAATCTGATGATCCATTTGGAGAAGCAGATGTTGGAGATGAACAATACTATGATGACCTAGAAAATGAGTTTGAAATTGATGACCCATACAGAGAAGGGGAAGACTTTTATGAACAAGATGCTGTTGATGAGCAATATGCAGAAGATATTGCAGCACTATGTGATGGTGATCAGGCATGTATAGATGAAGAAATGGCCTCAGCTGAAGATGGCTCAGAAGACGGTTCTGGTGGCGGATCAGATGGAAAAAATGGGAAAGGGGAAAAATCTGGTTCGGGTGGAAAGAAAAAACCACCCCCTTGTACGGGACCATGTTGCGGAGTGCCTGGATATTGCGTAGAACTCAAAGAACCAATTTTAAAAGTTAATAAGATAACCGGATTAACCGGAGCAGACCTTATAAATAAAGGCGTACAAACAATTTACGCCTGGATGGCATCTACCCTTGGCTTTGTTTGCGTTCTGGTAATCGTGATCTCCGGAGGTCAGATAATGTTTGGAGGAATGAGTTCAGAAGCTGTTTCATTAGCTAAAACACGAATAATGACAGCACTAGCAAGTTTAATCCTTCTCTTCTTTATCGCTCTCATCCTAAAAACAGTAAATCCAGGATTCTTTGTAGCGGGAGGCTAAAAAAAGAAGAGAGAATAGAGAAGGGGATAATTTGTAAATTATGTTTTGAAAAATGAAAAATAAATTACTTGGACATTGGTTAAAAAGGCTGATTATGATCGGCATTGCACTGGGATTATCTTATAATATAGGATTTGCCGGAATAGGGGACTCCTGTACTCCAGAAGAAATTGCAGGAGAGGGGATTTGTAAAACCAGTTGTCTAAGCGAAGAATTGGATTATACCCCAGATGGAAGTGATGACTGTAATGACTCCTGTTGTGTTGCCGCAGATGAGTGTGGAGGACATACAAAACCCGGAACTAGTTACAAAACAGACGGAGAATACTTTAGCGGGACATGCCAAGCAAGCTGTAGCAGTGATCAAGAAGAACTAGAACTAGATGACGAATCATCAGAAGACTGTTTACAATTATGCTGTGTAGATATTGCAAATATTGATAAAAAAACAGCTGAGGAAGAAGAATTTTCAAAAAAAGTTCAAGAAGATGCAGCTGCTAGAAATGCAAGAATTGATGCAAGATACGAAGAACAACTAGGATATAAAATAGAAAATCTAGGAACAGCTGATTACGGTGCATCTGGGATTATCCCATGGGATAGCGCTTTATGTGGTGGTGTGAATTTTAAATCATATAGTCCAGGATGGCCACTTGGTAAAAAAATCAAATGCGGAGTGGTTCGATTATCGGACATTCCAGAACAACTAATTTACTGGATCACACTTTTTCTAAAAATTATACCAAGTATTGGAGTAATGATGATCTTAGTTGGAGCTGCAATGTATTTGTACGGAGCAGCTACTGAGGATAAAGATAAAGGAAAAGAAGCTATAAAATGGGCAGTAATTGGATTAATTGTATCTTTTTCATCATGGGTATTTGTGGATTGGCTTCAGGGATTTATCTCATAAATAAAAAATACAGTTGCAGAAAACAGACATTCTGACTAGACTATCCTTATGAGAAAAATCATTTCCATAAGTCTAGTATTCTTAACCGCTTGTTCGTCCAGTCCGGTTTTACCAGATAAAGAACAATCACTAGACTCATTTATTCCAAAAGAAGAAAATCAGGCTACTACTGAAGTGGACGAATTCAAGCAATCTGCTGGTGATTTTTCTACAAAAAACTTTCCATCGAAATGTAAATGGATGGATTTGAACAGAGTAGTGGACGGAGATACTATTATCGCAGGCAAAGATACTCGAGTCCGATTTGTAGGAATGGACACACCAGAAACAGTCCATCCTAAAAAATCAGTTGAAAAATGGGGACCTGAAGCATCTGAAAAAACAAAAGAATTATTAGCTAACTCTAAAAAAGTATGTTTAATAAATGACGAAATTGGAAATAAATACGATATCTATGGTAGAAAACTTGCCTATGTTTTTTCTGAAGAGGGGACTGATATCGAAGCAGTACTGCTTCGCGAAGGCCTAGCTAAAGGCTATTATCGATTTCCATTTGAAAGAAAAGATGAATTCAAAATAATTGAAAACGAAGCAAAAATAGCAGAGTTAGGCATATGGAGTAAATAAAGGATCTAAAAAAAATTAAAAAAGTAAAATTAAAAATTGAAAAAAAATAAAGTATATGAATAATGATCTTACTGAAATTGAATGCAATTAGATTCAGTTTCAAACCCATCAAAAAACGGGACAAGAAAAAGGACCTACAAAATATTGGAAGTCATTTTCGATAGAAAATTACTGGAAGTGCGTAGTCATGTAAGTATTTTTATCCCGAAATTTTGTCCGATTAGACTAAATTTTGAGAGGAGGACATTACGGAATATCGGAGGTCATTTTCGATAGAAAATTACC
>CAZQFO010000098.1:0-7403 GCA_964592695.1 uncultured Candidatus Peribacteria bacterium | reverse complement strand
TATAAATCTATCTGATGCAAGTCTATGCGAACTTGAAAACTTATTTTTTCCCAAGTCCTAAGATCGAAGTGCAAACATAATAGTATTGATACACCTGACCTTCAAAAAAAACTAGATTTACATGTTTAAATATGCTATAATATACAGATTAATTCAAGAAAAATGCAATTTTTTCCAAAAATCACAAAAACACGATTTGTTTTACTAATTATAATTGGCTTAATAATAACGTATTTTTACAAGGTTAAACTTGATGAGGCAAAAGGACCAGAATATGAATTTGTAACAGTAGAAAAAGAAAATTTGGTCCAAAAAGTAAACGTCACTGGTCAAGTAGTATCAAAAGAAAAAATTGAACTGGGATTTGAAACTCCAGGAAAAGTAGTGTCTGTATACAGAAAAGTCGGAGATAAAGTAAGTCGAGGTGATATTTTGATAGAATTAAACACTTCTGAATTACAGTCAGAATTACTTCAAGCCAATGCGAATTTAGAAAGAGAACAAGCTCAGTTACTTGATGTCAAAAACGGAATCCGACCTGAAGAAATATTATTGTATGAATCAAGACTTAAGACCGCTAAAGTAAACCTAAATGATGCACAAATAAATCTCATTAATAAAATCAGAGAAGCATATACACAATCCGATTATGCCATTAGAGATAAGATAAATGCATTATTTGTAAATGCTAATACATCCAGTCCTCGACTAATTTTTCAGAGCAAACATTCGCAAATACAGGTTGATGTAAACTGGGAAAGGTTTCTAGTGGGGAAAATGTTGGATTCATGGAAAGATCAATTAGAAAAATTGAATGAAGATATAGACCTAGAAACATTTGCAAATACAGCAGGAGCAAATCTACTTCAGGTGAAATCTATTTTAGATAAACTTGCATTTATGGTAAATGATCTATCTCCTGGAACATATATTAGTCAATCAGATATTTCTATTTGGAAATCAGATTTAGCCCTTATTAGAACAAACATTGATTCATCTATTAGTAATTTATCATTGGCACAAGAAAAAATAAACACAACAAAAAGAGGATTAGACATGTCACGAAAAGAGTTAGCCTTGAAAAAAGCAGGAAACACAAAAACTCAAATATCCATATATGGAGCTGAAGTAAAATCTGCTGAAGCTAGAGTAAAAAGAATACAAGCCCAAATTGCAAAAAAGTTTCTTCGTACTCCAATTTCTGGGGTGATTAGTATACAGGATGCCAAGCCAGGACAAATTATAAGTATGAACGAAATACTCGTAACAGTGATAGGATCCGGATTTGAAATTGAAGTAGATATTCCGGAAATAGATATTGCAAAAGTCCGAGTAGGAAATCCTGTAGAAATTGAAGTTGATGCATTCGAAAATCAAATAATAAATGGAAATATCAGTACCATCGAACCAGCAGAACGGGAATATCAAGGAGTGATTTATTATAGAGCACAGATTGATTTTGATTTATCAGAACTTGGTGAGCGTCTAAAACCAGGAATGAGTGTAGAACTAGATATAATTACTGATGAAAGAAAAGATGTTCTAGCCATACCCCAAAGATTGATTCGGTCTCAGAATGGTGATAAAGTAGTAGATATATTAAGTGCAGAACCAGACGAAAATGGAAATCTGAAATCAATAAAAAATGAAACTGTGATAAAAATAGGACTAAGAGGATCAGAAGGGATGATTGAAGTATTGGATGGTTTGAAAGAGGGTGATAAAATTATAAAAGGAGAAAAATAGAACATCAAAATTCTACCTCAAAAATCTGCATCAAGACCTTGCGATCATCATCATTTGCAATCTTATTTTTTCCCTCATATCCACATTTTATACATTTAAAAATAATCGATTGCATCTGACCTCCTTGCAGATTAATTCTAATTGGTGTCATTAATCCCTCACAATTTGAAGCTCTGTCTCCAGGTACGATATCCACATGACGAGAATATAGACATTTTCGACAGTGATTTCGACAGGTTTGAGGAGCTGGTGGATTTATGTGTCCACAATGGAAACATGTGAAGGATTCGTTAATTTTGGGGGTGTGAGGCATTTATAAACTATCTTATTTATTTGCTAGTTTAAGTGTTTTCACTTGAACTTCAAACCATATGAGTATCGGAATTTTAAATTTCAAGCCTTTTCCGTTAGGGTAATGTTCATGAAGCTGAATATTAAAATATAGCAAAGAAGGCATGAAACGAATTTCATGCCCTCAGATGACTGCGGTTGCCCAACAGAGTGTCTTGCCTATTTCTGTGAAAATAATGTTTGTCCTTCTAACTTTGGTTAGATTGTCCTATAAAACAAATATCCCATATCAACAAATCCTTGGCACGATCTGCCCACTCGGCATTCCCAACACTCGTGTTCCAAATCCAGTCTTCAAATACACTCTCCCTTCTCTTTTCGCTTTTCTCTCTTCCCTATCTCCTCCCTGTTCTTTGTTTCCTTTCATTCCTTCATTTTTTTCATTCTTTGCATTTAGCCCGTTCATCTTTGGACAACCGCAAGGAATTGCCCCTGCATTTTTCATTTTTAATTTTTCATTTTTAATTTCCCCAATTATTCCTGCCATCAGATTAAACTTCTTTAATTTATCAACCACCTTAGCTGCATTTTCCGAAGAAACTATCCCCATCACCGTCCCTTCATTGGCTAACTCTAGTACCTCAATCCCCAATAAATCACAAGCAGATTTGACATTTTTTTTGATTGGAATTTTGGATTCATCAATTTCAAATTCTGCTCCATAAGTATTGGCCATTTCATTTAATGATGAAGCCAATCCACCACGAGTCGGATCTTTCGCACATTTGATTAAATCTCGAATCGATTTCATCTCTTCAATCAGCGGTTTTGAATCCGTCTTGATTTCTGTTTGAAAGTCAAATCGTTTAGAAAGCAAAGCCACTCCATGTTCCCCAATTCCTCCGGAAATGAATATTTTATCTCCATTCTCGATTGAATCATTTAATACATGAGAAATAAGCCCTACTCCCGAAGTATTTATCACCATCTGATCAATGGCTCCTTTTTCCATCACTTTTGTATCTCCCGTGACCACTGGGATTTTATACTGATGAGATAGATCATTTATAGATTTCAAAGTCTTTGATAGTGTTTTTCGATCAAAACCTTCTTCCAATACCAAAGAAAGGGATATTCCAATTGGATCAGCTCCCATAACCACCAGATCATTTACAGTTCCGCTAAAAGCCAGATGTCCTATATTTCCTCCGGGAAACTCGATTGGATTTATCACATAACTATCAGTCGTAAAACAAATCTGTTTTCCATCAGATAACGGATATGTCGCACCATCATTTTCACAATTCTGCCAATCAGGTCCTCTATAAAAATCTCCCAGAAAAGATCCGAGAAATTCCTGCATTTCACGCCCGCCATTTCCGTGAGAAAGAATGATGTGCTTATTCATTTTGCCTCCAGAATATTTAAAAAAGTCAAAATGTACAATTCAACACTAGCTCATTATTTAAATTCATAATTTTCGAATATGTACAATCCAAGTAGTGTGAAGATTTGCAATGGTGTTTACAAGTAATCTTTAAAAGAAATATAAAATTCTGTAAAATATTGTTTATTGAAGGTAACTATTCAGCAATTGCCTTCATGGAAATCACGCAAAGGTCTCAATTAAGCAATCAACACTATCATGTTTGCACTTCGACCTTAATGGCACTTTTCCCGAGGACTCCCTGCGGTCGTCCTCGTGAAGTGCCAAAAATTCAATCCTTTATGTCGTGCTGAATAGTTACTGTTGAAGTTAAGATTTGAGAGTGATTTGTTATTGATTTTTTTGACATTTTGACATCATTTTCTAATATTTTCGACGTGCAAAATTTAACTATTACTACATCAACCGCAATGACTGATTAGGTATTGGAGGGGATGATATTATTACCTCCGAATGAAGGAGGTTTTTTACAATTTAAACAATTTTTCCATGAAAGATATTGAAACTTGTCGTCGTCATACTGCATCTCATATCATGACTGCTGCGGTCAAAATGATTCATCCAAATGTACATTTGGGAGTTGGTCCTTGGACTGATGAAGGTTTTTATCAGGACTTTGATTTTGGAGAAAACAAAATCTCCGATGCTGATTTTAAAACGATTGAAAAAAAGATGCGTTGGATTGTAAACAAGGATTTTCCTATTACGAGAAAAGAGGTGGATTATGATAAAGCGATGGAAATTTTTGCTAATGATCCATACAAAAAAGAATTGATTGAAGATTTGAAAAATGGAGGAGAAACTGTTTTTTCTTTTTATGATTTGGGTGATTCTGAGAAACCGTTTTATCGTGATCTTTGTGCAGGTCCTCATTTGGATTCGACTGGTCAGATTGGAGTTTTTAGGCTGACGAAATTGGCAGGAGCCTATTGGCGAGGGGATGAGAAAAATCCTCAGTTGACTCGAATATATGGGGTGGTATTTGAAAATGAGGAAAAACTGGATGCTTATAAAAAAATGATAGAAGAAGCAGAAAAACGGGATCATCGAAAATTAGGGAAAGAATTGGATCTATTCACTTTTGATGAGGAAGTAGGACCAGGATTACCACTTTGGTTACCAAATGGGGCAATAATTGTAGAACAATTGGAACAACTGGCGAAAGATATTGAGGGAAAATATGGGTACAAACGTGTGAGATCACCACACATTGCAAAAGAAGCACTGTATCTTCGTTCTGGACATCTCCCCTACTATGCGGAAGATCTGTTTCCTCCAATGGAATTAGATAATGAGAAATATTATCTCAAGGCGATGAACTGTCCACATCATCACAAAATGTTTTCAGCTACTCCCAAAAGTTATCGGGATCTTCCGTTGCGTTTTGCCGAATATGGGCATTGTTATCGCTACGAAGATAGTGGAGCACTTTTTGGTCTCATGCGAGTTCGTTCACTCTGTATGAATGATGCACATATTTATTGTTCAGAAGAGCAGTTTGAGGAAGAATTTCAAAAAGTAATTGAGTTATATTTATATTATTTCAAGCTTTTTGGAATCGAGAAGTATGAGATGCGACTTTCTAAACATGCGAAGGAGGGACTTGGTAAAAAATATGTTGATGAGCCTGAATTATGGATAAAAACTGAAGAAATGGTTAGAAATGCATTAATTAAACTGAATGTTCCATTTGTAGAAGCTGAAGATGAAGGTGCTTTTTATGGTCCCAAAATAGATGTGCAGATCTGGTCTGCTATTGGGAGAGAATTTACTTTAGCAACAAATCAGTTAGATTTTGCGGTTCCAAAAAGATTTGATCTCAAGTATGTGGATAAGGATGGAGGTGAAAAGACACCTATTTGTATTCATAGGGCCCCACTTAGTACTCATGAGAGGATGATCGGATTTCTGATTGAACACTACGCCGGAGCTTTCCCTGTATGGTTAGCTCCTGTCCAGGTGATGATTCTACCGATTTCCGATAGTCAGGTGGGATATGCAAATGAAATTTTGAAGAAAATTAAAGACTCTGGTGGTCGTGCTGAAATTCTCGATCCTAGTCATGACACCCTCAATAAACGTATCCGCATCGCTCAGACTCAAAAAGTCCCCTACTCTATCATTGTTGGTGATGAGGAGGTGGAGAATAAGATGTTGACGGTGCGTAAATATGGGGAAAAGAAGGATGCAAAGATGGGAATTGAAGATTTCATTAGGGGACTTGAAAAAAAATAATCTGCCATATTTAAATTTGCAATAATTTTATATAGATAATATGCTCCAGGTATGAAAGATAATTCAAGAATCAGTATTGATCCGGAGATCCTGTTTGGCAAGCCGAGGATAAAAGGAACGCGTATTTCTGTGGAACAGGTCTTGTCTTGCTTGGAGCAGGGGTTGAGTATTGATAAGATTGTGGATGAGTTTCCCCCTCTAAATACAGAGGACGTTTATGCAGCAATTCACTATTCTCGTGAAGTAATTCAAAAAAGCTTCATGGTAAATGTTGAATTTGATAGTAAAAAAAATACACATGACGAAAAATCATACGTTCATAATTGATCATAATGTTCCATCAAAATTTTCAACCTGGCTTATCAATAAAGGATATCGGATTATTCGAGTTGCTGATATAAATCCGGAAATGACTGATCAGGATGTGGCAAAATTAACCATTAAGGAGAATGGATTTTTGATCACAAATGATTGTGATTTTGTAAATTACTCCCAACAATTTGAGGAATTGTCTGTGATATTGTTTTCATTTCATGACCAGAGTTCAGCGATTCGAATCTCTGCGTTCGAAATCATATTGCCACGTTTGAGTGAAGTAGATTCCAAAAGAGGAAATTTGATAATATTAAAGAAGTTGTGAACGATAAAACTTTACGGTGAGGAAGTATGGGGAGAAGAAGGATGCAAAGATGGGAATTGAAGATTTTATTAGGGGACTTGAAAAAAAATAATCTGCCATATTTAAATTTGCAATAATTTTATATAGATAATATGCTTCAGGTATGAAATCACTTGTTATTTCTCATGAATGCCCCCAAAGAAACAATTCCATCGTCAGAAAACCAGATAGCTTCTGTTGAAAAAGGGACTGGTCAGACGATTATTCCAGAAGTGCATGACAAGTTAATGACTTTAAAAAGTCATCCAATTATCGATTTTTTTGTAAATCAAGTGGCGATGGCAGAAAAACCAGATAGTGAAGCAGGGCAAGCAAAAGAATTATTTTTTATTTATATCTGAATCAGATCTTTCAAATTATCTGGGAAAAAGAACAATTGTATTTCCTCAGCAAGCAATTATGGGAGCTCCTGAAGCCGGTATTTATAGTGAGGATGGTCAGATTCCAGTTTTGAGACAAGACGCAACAGGCAATTTTAAGGATTTTTTGATTGTTCCTTGTGTTTTGAGGGATATGTCAGGAGAGATTATTGATGTAGAACCACTCTTTCTTTCTGATCCGGATATACCTCCTCATTCTGTAATTACATTAGCTGAGCAAACATCGACATTTGTAGAAGGGGCTACTGGGGATTATTTTCATTATGCAGAAGATCCAAATAATTCGCATTAGTTTCGTAATGAGGCTCTGTGCTTACAGATGAGTTTGCGAACTCTATGGAGGAGGAGCCAACGATGTTGGTTGTTTTTTTCAATCACATCGTTGGTTCATTAGTCCTGTTACAATTATGAATTAACAGATCAAATGATAAAATGATAAACTCTCAATTTCTCAAATTGAAATGAAACTCAATATGTAAGGCTATTGAACCTAAATTTATACGATTCCCTCAATCTCTCGTATCTATAAAAACACATTGTGTATATTGGAATCAATAATCAAGCAAATTTGTATATCGGAATTTCAATCTTCTTCGTAAACCCTGTAGATGCAGCAGTATTGCAA
>CAZQFO010000097.1:0-7443 GCA_964592695.1 uncultured Candidatus Peribacteria bacterium | reverse complement strand
AAAAAATTCGCAAAATGCTCCGCATGAGTCGTTGTAAAAAACACCTGCGATCCTTATTTCAGGATAAAGGAGCGTGTTTATAAAATCATTTGCTTTTTTATAGATTCTGATTATAATGATTATAGAATCACGACGAAAAGTCCTCCATGTTGTTCCGTCTTCATGGAGTCCTTTTTTTGAGTTCTGACAACAAATTGATTTGCATTTTTTTGACTTTTAGACTATAATCCGAAAGGATCACGATAAGGGAACTACCAAAGGCTTCCGTGCCTAGGGAATGTCCCTTTTTTGTAGTTCAACTTTTTTCCTGAATAATGGAACAGGAACAATAAATGACGCAAACTTTTTTAATAAAGTAGAATATTTGAAACTGGGAGTCACCAGTTTTAATAGCTTTTCTTTTTTTACCAAATATTCAATTAAGCAATGAAAATCTCCATCATTCGAAATAATTACTGTTTTTTCATAGTTATTTATTTCAATCATACAATGTAAAACCAATTCTGCATCACAATTACCTTTTATTATACCATCTTTTTCCAGTGTCGGTTTAAATATAAGAATGTAACCGTTTTTTTGTAAACTCTCGTACATAGATTCATTTCCGGAAACATATCCCAAAAAAAGAAATGCTTTTTCTATTTTGTATTTATCTTTCAAATAAACTCTAAATCGACTAAAATCTAACTTCCATCCCAAATCTCGAATAGCTAAATTCAGATTTTGACTATCAATAAAAGCATAATTTTCAAGTTTTTTCATGAGGAGTGTTACTGATAACGGTTTTCAAAGAAGAAAGCAATAAAAATTTGCAAAATATATTTCATTGAGAGATAATCTAATTGTTACTCTAAATAAAATGAAAGTAAATCTTAACAAAATATTATTAATTGTGTTTCTGGGAGCGACCTTTCTTTTTTCCTATGGAGAGAGTGTTGCTCAAGCAAATAATAATTCTAACCAGGAATTAATGACGTTTTGTGAAAATAAAGAGACAGGAGAGTATTTATACAGGAATAAAGATAAATTTAATTTCTATACTGTTTCAAAAGCACTAGGAAATAAAACCATTATTTATGATGGGAATTTTTTTTATAATTATGAGGAAAACACATGGATAATAGATATAGACTCGACAAATAAAAGAAAGTTAGCATATCCTGACACTTTAGATATATATTCCACCTTGATGAGCTGTGAAGATATTCCACTAAATGAAATTCATTTTTTAAGACCTGATGCTAAATTTATTTCAATGGAAGATGCCGTTAAAAATATAAGAAAAGGTCTCTCTATAAAGACCATTCCTTCAAAACCTGCTTCTGAGTTTATTACTCAGGAAGATACCACAAAAAATGTAAAAGAAGAAAATCTCGATCCAATCGAAGAACAAATACTTTTAGATTTCAACAAAGAATCAGGGCTTGAACTAACAAAATCCGAACTTATTGAGATGGTTGGAAGTGAAAAGTATGAAGGCATGAAACAAATGTATGAAAAAATGTTAAAAATTGGATATGGAGAAATCCCATTAACCAAAGACAGTCTTGAAGAGAACCCTCCCTCAGTAAATAAATTAAGTTCAACTGGAATGAATTACTTATTTGCCTTTGCATTATTGATTCCAATGATCCTTGTAATGCTATTTAAAAAACGGTCCAATTAGCATAAAAATAATCAAACAATCTCAACCCTCTGCACCTCCCCAAAAAAATTCGCAAAATGCTCCGCATGAGTCGTTGTAAAAAACACCTGCGATCCTTCACATATCTGCTCCAAATGTGTCTGCCTATCAGAATCCAACTCAGAAAAAACATCGTCCAATAATAATATTGGGGAATCTTTTAAAACCGTCTGCAGTATTTTTTTCTTTGCAGAAAGCAATGCCAATAGCACTGATCGCTCCTCTCCTCGACTAGCAGAGCTGCTGATCGGTTTATCTCTCAGATAAAACACAAAGTCGTCTCGTTGAGGTCCGAGTAGGCTTCGCTTGGCAGCAATCTCTCTCCATTCATTTTTTTCAAAATAATCAAGAATGCCTTCCGATGTTGGCTCAAATTCTTCAGGTGATTCTAACTTCATATTAATAGAATCCGAATTTCCGGAAATTTTATTTAATTCTGTCTGTAATATGGGATTTAATTTTTGGATAAAATCCTGACGTTCATTCCATATGAGAGGGATGGTTTGTGCGAGGATTTCGTTCCAGGGGTGGAGTTGAACATTTATGTTTGTGCGAGAAATCCCCCTACTTGCATGATCGATATCATCTCCAGTTCTTTCTGATTGCATCGAAAATAATTTTTCATGTTCGTGTCCCCCTTTTTCTAAGGGGGAGGTTATTGATTTTAGGATGGCATTTTTTTGTTTTCTGGCACGCTCGCACCTCATCAAATTATCGCGATATGAATGAGAGGTTTGTGCCAGAAATCGATCAAAATAACGTTGTCTTCCGCTCTTGGTTCCGGAAAAAAGTCCCAGATGTTCAGGTGCAAAAAGAAGTGTAGGAATTTGTCCAAAATGCTGTTTCAATGATATCTTCTTTTCGTTTTTGGTAAAAGATCTAGATCTCGGTTGAATCTGAACTTGATAATGATTTTCATCATTCATTTTTCCTCTTATCATAGCTGATTCAGCTTCGTTCAAAATCAAATCTTTTCCAGAAGTCTCTCGCCAACTTTTGCCAACGCTTAAAACTGAAATGGATTCCAATATATTAGTTTTTCCTCGACCATTTTGTCCGTAAAAAACTACTTTTTCGTCAAATTCGAAATGACGATCAGTGTAGTTTCGAAAGTCGTAGAGAGAGAGATTTTTTAATGACATTATATTATTTCAATTCTAAAAATTCATCTACAGAAATCTGCATATCTTCAAGAATTGACTTAAAGGTTCTTCGTTTAATATCCTTTTTTCCGTGGTTTGGAATAGTGGTTTGCCTTCGATCTGAATCTCTTCTCCATATTTCATGACTCCCTTTTCCTGTTCTGAATAAAACAAATCCCAACTTTTTAGCTACTTTTGTAATAGCCCGATAATTCACCATCGGAAATTTAGGACTCATGACAATGGAAATTAAACCTCTACCGGCAATGGTACCTGAAAATTCATATTCGTTGATTCTTTTACCTGAATCAATGGAACTATGTCCCCTTTTTTCTTACGAATTTCTAAATGCAATTTGATGACGTCGTGAATGTTATCAATTGCCTCACCATAAGTTTCCCCCTCAGCATGACATCCTTGCAACAAAGAACAAGATGCGAAATATCCACCTTCTTCACAAGGTTCAACAACAATAGAAAAAAAGTTATATTTATGCATGAATTTATACTTCTAAGTTAGTACTATTTAAAAAATATGCAATAAAAATAACATGCAAACTCAGAAATATAAAATCATCACCGTGTTCTGCAAATGTGGTAATAAGTTGGTCCGTTATCGAAAACGTGGAAAAGGACGTTTGCGAAAAATCCATCGTGATCGAATTGCTGAAGATTTTAATAAACTTTTTGTGGAGGATTTTTCTGAGGCGGGGACAGATATATGCTGTAACGAGTGTGGTGAACGAATTGCTACAGTGCAAGTGGTATCAGGAAAACATGTGAACAAAGTGAATCAGGGACAGTTGGGGATAATAAAGAAGTCCTGAATACATTGAATTTTCAAAATAATCCGCTACAACAAACCCAATGCACACAATCCTTCTCGGTCTCACCACCACACCGAACTCTGATTGGCGAGCAAAGATTGAAGAAATCAAGAAATTTAATCTCAAAGAAATTGCACTTTTCCCAACATGTTTGGAAATTGAAGAACGAAAAGAACTCTATAATCTACTGGAGAAAACTTCAATCGAACGCATCCCACACGTCCACCTACGTCATGATTTTGAGAAATGGGAATTGGACCTACTTTCCAATAAATATGATACCCAACTTTTTAATATCCATGCTTCGACTGAAGCGTTACATCTTTTGGAACACAAGAAATATCGATCTCAAATCTACGTAGAAAATCTATATGAAGTAAATGATCTTTTTTTTGAAGTATTGGATAAATGTGGAGGACTATGTCTGGATGCCTCACATTTCGAAGATTATGCTTATGTCCAAAAACTACCTCATTATGAAGACCTCAAAAAATGTATAGATAAATACAAAATTGGATGTTGTCATGTCTCTGCGGTCAGTGAACCTTTTGAAATGTTTCGAGAACCGGATGGAACAGACAGAAAGATCTTTTCTCATCATGTAGTGAAGCATTTAACCGATCTGGATTATGTGCAGAAATATGTGCAATATCTTCCCAAATTTATCAGTATAGAATTAGAAAATTCGTTCGAGGAACAATTGAAAGCAAAAGATTATTTAGAAAAAATTATCACTACTTCATGACAAATTTTGACCTACAAAAATTCTGTGGATCAGCTCGTACTGGAATCCTAAAAACCAGACGAGGCGATATAGAGACCCCGTTCTTTTTTTCTGTTGCAACTCGAGGAGTGATGAAAGGGGCAGTAACTACAGATGATTTAAAAAATATGCAGGCTCCATTTGTCCTGGCCAACACCTACCATCTGCATCTGCGACCTGGATCAGAACTAGTAAAAGAAATGGGAGGACTACATGATTTCATGAAATGGGATGGGCCGATTTTGACCGATTCTGGTGGATTTCAGGTATTCTCGATTAAACGGAAAAAAATCACCGATGATGGAGTATATTTCAATTCACACATCGACGGAAAACGTTTTTATATCGATGCGGAAAAATCCATTGAAATACAAAATAACCTTGGAGCCGACATCCTCATGGCCTTCGATGAATGCCCTCCAAATGTGCCCAAATTTCACAAGATACGAAAGGCTGTAGAGAGAACGACGGAATGGGCGAAACGATCGTTGGATGCGCATCGCGTGTTTGTAGAGACACATTGCAATGTGTCTCTACAAAATGGGGCTCTACACCAGGATCGCCCCCAAATTTTCGGCATCATCCAAGGCGGTTGTTTCCCAGAATTACGACAACGCAGTCTAGAAGAAATCACCGCATTAGACTTCGATGGATTTGCGCTAGGGGGATTGGCAGTAGGAGAAACCGCAACAGAAATGTACAAAGTTCTCGATCAGATGTGCCCCATGATGCCAATCGAAAAACCGAGATATCTGATGGGAGTAGGAACGCCATCCAATCTGTTGGAATCCGTATCACGTGGTGTAGATATGTTTGATTGTGTGATGCCCATGCGAAATGCCAGGCACGGAACGGTATTTACGTGGGAGGGAATGCTAAAAATAGAAAATGCTCAATATAGAGAAGACAAAAATGTTCTCGATCCGGAATGTGATTGTGAAACTTGTACCGAAAAAGGATATTCCCGAGCCTATCTCCACCACCTACATCGCGCAGGAGAGATGGCAGCCGCCAGATTTCTCACCATTCATAACCTACATTTTTATCATTCGTTGATGCGGAAGATGAGGGAGAATATAGTGAGTGGAAAATTTGAAGGATGGAAGGATAAGTTGATAAAAAGGTGGAATTAAAATTTGCTCGTTCTCGGAGTATCGGAATTTCAATGCTATTTTCAGTATTTCAAGCCTCCCCCATTTTTCCCTGGAAAAACTACCTCCTCTCCTGCTCCAGTGAGTAAGTTTTTACACAATATCCACTTGCAAAACTAGTACAAATGATATACAATTGCACTAACTAATTTTAAAATCATGCACGGAAAAATACAACAACGCATCGATCCTCAACTCTTAAAAGAAGTTGAAGCCATTCTCAAGGCTCAAGGAATAAAATTGTCTCAAGCTATAAATATGTTTTTTACAGAAATTAAACGAAAACGAAGTATTCCATTTACACCTTCCGAAGTTCCAAATGAAGAATTGGCAAAGAATTTAGCTGAAGCCGAAAAAGGAATTGGTGTGAAAACTTATAAGAACGAAAAAGTACTTTTCGATTCTCTGGAAAAGTTGTGATAGTATTTGGCTATGAGAATTCCAAAGATTTCGAAACAATTCCGAAAAGATTATGCAAAACTAAAAAAATCAGGAAGACGAAAAATTGAGAAATTACATGAGATAATGAAACAGTTAATCAGAGAAAATAAATTACACAAACAACATAAGGATCATAGTTTATCTGGGGAATGGAAAGGTTATCGAGATTGTCATATCGAAGGCGATTGGGTTTTAATTTACAAACTTGGATTTGATGAAAACAAAAAAGAAACGATAACATTTCATGCAACCGATAATCATTCCAACCTGTTTAAATAATTTTTATTTCAAAATAACGCTTTAACACTTTTTCGTATTTTCACTTCTGCTCAATCACCCGAGAAGCTCCTTCCATATTTTCTAATGGCACCTCCATAACTTTTATTCTCTTATCCAGTTCTTGCTCCAGAGAATGATCCAAAACAATTTTTATTTTATCAAAAAACGACTGAAACCCATCTATCTCATTGAGCATTTTTAGACTAGCAATCAAAAGGAATAGTGTAAGAACCGCCACTAAAACCGTAGCCAAAGCAAGTCCCCACCCCCACATCATGAGATTTGAAAGTTTTCCAAATATTCCCCAGATACCCAACAATATTTTTTCTATAAGTTTGAAAATCAATACGACAAGTACTTTAATATTTTGCCACAAAGGAAGCAGAAAATTGATATAGAATTTTTTCATAATTTGATTGTAGAGGGAATTTAATTTTTCATCAAATATTTGAAGTGGTGAAATATAGATTTGTAATTGGACGAAATCGCATTGCGGAAAATTTCGTATTAGGATAGAGAGAAAAGGGGGTAGGATTTTTTGGTTTTCCGATACAACAAAATCATCCAATATGGAACTGATTTTATATCATAAAAAAACAATGGAAAAATTTTCGTTAACTCAGGTATTTTTATTGTGGATCATTGGTTTTGGAATTTTCTCAATAACCATGAGAAAAATAGTTGCCAGAGTATTTCTAAAATCAAAGTTGCCAAGAATTATTAATTATTACATTATTCTCACGCCATTGGTATTAATTGAAGAATATCTCACATGTGAAATTCCATTTTTTTCGTGCATTAAAACTACGTTAATTGCATTTTATCTATTTTTTATAGCTTTATACGTAATTCAGAAATTGATAAAAATGTCTTACATCAAAACGAGTCTTCTTTTCGGGTGTATTGGATGGTTTAACGAATTCATTCTTGTCGGGAGAATAGAAGTACTTACCTTGCCACAAGCAATATTGTTTACTGTTTTGGTTATTCTAATCTATGGCGTGGTAGCAATACTTCCTTCTTATTATTTGGAACAAACATTTAATTCCGATTCTCATTACAAATGAGGCAGGAGGTTTCGTTTAGGATTTTTAGTTATCTGTATTGTAATTACTCCAATGACGTACCAGTAAAAAAAACTAAAGTTGTAGTTTTTG
>CAZQFO010000096.1:0-7453 GCA_964592695.1 uncultured Candidatus Peribacteria bacterium | reverse complement strand
GCCGCTCGTTCATGTAGGAAAAAATTTTAATTAAATTCAAAAAACAACACAAGACTCTAAAATCAAAGAAATGACCACAACAGAACTTGAATTGCTTTCAGAAGAGGAATTTTTAAAAATAGAATCGACATTAAATTATGATGTCGCTATGGACGAACTTAATAGGCGGATTTTTGAAAAATGGATAAAACCGAGCTTAGGGGAAGACGAATAATTTTTAAGCTCGTACAGAGACACTAATGGATTCCTTGATAAACGGATGGATCCAGGTCCGGTGGGGGGTGGGGGGCTATCTTTTTCTCTCACAGAAAATCCATGAGAAAATAAATACAGATTTACTTAACACAATAGCTGTTGGTCAAACCTAAAAAATAGATTCAAATAGTGATTAGTTGTAGTCATACAAATGGGTAATCCGATCTTGCTTTTGAAAAAGGTTTTTGAATAAAATGTGTCAAGAGCTATAACTAATCTTATTAAAAACCTACTTTGTCTTGTCATAGACAGTAATATCGCAATTTTTGAAATATTATTATACCATATAGAAAATCAATAATATTAGTCATAATAAACCTCATATTGATTAAGCTACTTTTTTGAACTGTTTTTCTCCTTCTGAGATTGCCTGTTCTAGTTCTTCATCGGTCATTTGAGTGAACCCATTAAACTCTAGCTGATGTCTTTGTGCAGAATAGAGTCCTTTTAGCTTATATGCCTTGTCTAAAGCGTCTGCTCTAGCTCTCCAACTAGTTTCGTTTAACAGGCCATTGTGGATCTCTAGCAGTTCAGATTTCGGTAAATACTCTTCCATGAGAGTTTGCCAATTCTTTGTACGAGTAATCTTACAGTTTTTAGCTGTATGACGAGAATATCCAGCATTAACCATCTCGTGATAAATACTGATTTTCTCGCCTTTTCTCGCTTTCTCTGCTACCGCTTGAGCTACCAGTTCTTGCCTTTGTGTCATGCCAAAATTCTATATTTATACAAACTTCTGTCAAAACAGCATTAATTAGTCTTTCTTATCGAATTATCTTCAAGGTTTATAATGTACAAAAGTTTGTCATGATCATACATAACTTCATAAAAAATTACTGTATTCTCATCTTGAAACTTCATTGTTGAAAGTGATTCGTATCCACTTTTTGGAACCCATAAAATTGCAGTTTCTCCACTCTTTTTATTTTGAACGAAAGTAGCCCCTCTTAAAGCAGTAATGACTTTGTATTTCTCATTTTCTATTCCCTCATAATCATTATCAATTTTTTCCCAATTTTCAGAATCTATTTTTACAGGTGTGATTATAAAACTTTCTGAAGAGGGAGATTCTTCTAAATTCGCATAAACTAATTCGTTTTTCACTTGCCACTCCTCTTCAGGGTGTAAGACTCCGTCAATTTTCTGAACCATTGATGATTCCTGTAGTTTATCTTCTAAAAAATTTCGCACATCTATCGCACTTTCTGTCTCTTCTGAAACTATTATCCGATCAATATCAGCAATCCCCCAATCATGTACTATTGAGTATTCTACAGAATCCGTTATCGACAGAAGAGCAAACGAAATACTCCCAACAGAACGACCTAAATGCTTTAATTCAAAGAAAATGAATAAATCATCTTCGATAACTTCTAAACTAAGATTATCAAATAATCCGTCTTTATCATCTTCACGTCTCAAAACTTCCCTCCAAGAACCTGCAAAATTCTGTAGTACTACCAAATCTAAATTATTAACGACAAATTCTTGTTTTCGATTAATAACCGCCCCAATGTAATTTCGCCCCTTATAACTCATCGTTGTGGTTTGTATTGGCGATTTATGATATTTCTCTTGAACGATCCGTATGGCTTCTTCTTCAGAAATTTCGGATACATTATTGCTTTCTTCCACCTCGACATCAGATTTGTATTTTAGAGATTCAAGTTCAGAGCGACATGATTCTAGAGCTTCTGAGTTAGTGTCATGAGAAGGCAAAGTCCTAAGTCCACAACCTGATAATACAAGTACAAAAGTCAGTAGTAATATTTTTTTCATTTTGTTTTTAAAAAATGGGGCGACTAATCGTTGCACCCTAACTGACTTCCTTTCGGAATATCCGCTTGGACGAGTTAATCGCCCCGTCTTTGCGGATATTCAAAGCCACTTAAAATTAAGTGTTCCGAAATAAAGAAACCAATTAGAGTGCTAAAAAATTCTACTTTCTAACTATAAAAAAGCAATAGACAATATATGCGTATTTAATACATTGAGATCGAAAGTAAATTAATATTGAAAAATGCTAAAAGGACATGTCATAACAGATCCAGTAACGGTGTGGATTTCTGGGTTATTAAAAGCTCATGAATACAATCCTCCACTAACACCTCCCAGCACAAAATATCAAAAACGTTTTTATGTTCTATTATCAAATCCAAAACTTCATTCAGAGGTGAATAGTTTTAGAAAAGTTTTTAATATCCCTGAATTTGGACTGAATAACTTTGAACAAGGAATACAATGGGGAAAAAAAATACATGTAAATATTAAGACAAAGAAAAAGTTTGAAACTGAATTGAAATAACTAATGATCAAATTCAAAGCTGGAAATAGGTGGAGAAAGCCAGTTGAGTACTATATTCTTTTTAACGAAGAAAATGCTGATCATCTTTTTCCAGATCCAATCACTCTTAACACGAAGATTGTAGATGGTGAACTAGAAATGCATTTAAGCATCTATAAAGATACAACCAAACAGGACGTAGATGACATCTGGGCAAAAGTGAAAGAAACTCAATTATTACTCGGACGAATGAAGGATGAAGCAAAATTTCCAATAAAAGAAAATACCGGAAAAGTTGTTACACCTGATAAACAGAATAAAAAAATATGGGCGGTTTCTCCAACAAAGGCAAAGAGACGTAAAAAAATTGATGATCCACATGATCAATTTTCTAAGTATGAAAAAGCAACCAAGCTAAGCCAACAAGGGATGAAATATGATGATATTGCTAAAGAATTAGGTTGGAAGAAGAGTGATCAGGGAAAAGTTGGAACATATATTGCTAATTTTAAAAAAGAAATCGAAAATAACGAGCTGTTTTAATAAACGGAATCAGCTGTTTTAAATTATTATTTTATTTTTTTAAAATCCGAAAGATCAAAGGTGTCTTTTTAAAGATACCTTATATGAAAATTGAAAGTACAGTAACAACAAGTGAATTAAATTTGGCTGCATACCTCTTAGCCAAGGACTACCAGCTTGTATCATTAGATCGAACCAATCCAAAGCGGATTCGGTTTATTTTTAATGAAATTCCATCAGAAGAAATCGATTCGTTTTGGAGAAATGGAAATGTAGGCGTTTCTGACTTTTCAAAAGCACAAGACGACTTAAAACGTCGTATTTTTGCTGATGTGTATTGAGAAATTCTAAATCTAATAATTTTTACAATGAAATCATCAAATATTGATTGCTCGAATCTATTTCTAAGCTCTTCTGAAGGAAAAGAAATGTTGAAGGATATGATTTTCATGAAAGCGGATCGACTTGAGGAAATTAAAGAGGGGAGAGAGTCTTTCTTAAAGTCTGGCTTATATCCAAATATTCAGGGAGAGATACGACCATATTTTATGCAGAAAGTTTTTGATGAGCTAAGGGAAGGTAAAGAAGTACAAGGGATTGAGAGAGATCTATCGAACATGTGTTATGCACTGAGGAAATCTCAGAATCGTATTCCTAAGGCTACAGAGTGGCAAAGAAAATATGAATATGCGACAAAGCAAGCTCGAATAGAAGAAGTAATTATAAAAATACTGGGAGTTAGAAATATACAAAGAAATATTAAATGTCCGTTTCACAAAGACAACACTCCATCACTAAAAGTATATACCAAAAATAATCGTTTTTACTGTTTTGCTTGTGGCATACGAGGATCGCCCATCGATTTTGTTATGCACTATAGAGACTGCGATTTTAAATCCGCAGTTGAGTACTTATTTAATTGTTAATTTATTAGCAATGTATTCCAAAATATTCACCACAAACCAAACAATCGTTGCTGTATTTGTTTATGGTATTTGCAAAATATCATAACTAAAAAAACAGTCTCTTCCTAGAGGAGAGACTGCTCTCTTATTAGTTACCCCATTTTATGATGCTAAAACCCTATGTCAAAGAAATCGTAGAAGAAATTCGGAAAGATAAACCAAGCGGAGTTCCTGTCCATATAGGGACACAAACTCCGCTTGGGGAGAAAACTGTCACAATTGAGAATCTTGTGAAAGCTGTTTCTGATAGCACTGGAGAGAAAAGAGGCTATATCATTAAAGTAATTTTAGCTGTTTATTGTTCTATATTTTTAAGAAAAAAGGATCCAATCTGGCTGATGATCGTTGGAAACCCTAGTTCAAATAAAACAACATTAGTTGATCTATTAAAAAGTGCTCCCGACACTTATAGACTTGATACTATGACCGCTAATCCATTTAGTTCAGGACAAAGAGCGAAAGAAAATCCACAAGATTTATTACCACTATTGGACGAAAAATGTTTTATCATGAAGGAATATGCAACAGTTTTTGGTCGAAGCGATGAAATGGTTAAACAGTTGATTTCTGATCTAGTAGCAATATATGATGGAGAATATGCAAAACATTCGCCAACAAGAGGCACTGTGAGATATAAGGCCATATTTTCTCATATAGGGTGTGTAACTCCTATGGGGTTGAATTCACGTCAAAAGTATATGAACTCTGTTGGGGCAAGATTCCTGTTTTTGAGAATCCCAGAATTAAATGATAGTGAAAGAGATGAAGGTCTCGATTCTCTTATTGTTAATTCAACAAAGGAAAGTAAAAATGATGCTTGTGAAATAGTACGAATATTTTGTGAGCAATTAAAAGAAAAAGCTAGGAAGAAAGTTGAAATTAAGTTTTCAAAAGAAGTTAAAAAAAGATTAAAAAATCTAGCTAATTTGATTGCTCGAGCAAGAGGGATTGTTGTGACAGAAAGAGTGAGTTTCCAAAATGAAACAGGAAATACCGTAAGTCATTATGAAACGGTAGACATTCAAGTAGAAGAGCCATTTCGAGCAATGAAACAGCTAATGTTGCTTGCAAAATCGCTGACAATGGTAAACGAGAAAGCGATTTGTGGAGAAGAAGAGTTAGAAATTCTCCATAAGATTGCATTTTCATCAATGCCTGTTAGAAGAGCAGATATTCTTAAAGTGTTTAATTTCGGAGAATCATTCTCAGCAAAGTTAGCTTCAGACAAGCTAAAAAAGAACCAGAAGACTGTAAAAAGAATATTTGATGAACTAGTCGCTTTACGAATTTTAGATAGCCATAAGAAGGAAAATGAATTGGCAAGAATTTACACTCTCAAAAAAGAATTTTCTAATTTCAGAATAAATGATTTCCAAACAGAATCCCCAACTATAGAAGAGAGTGTTTTTCAAAAGGATGATGAGACTAGTGAGCCAAAAAGAGACGAGTATGGAACCGTTATAGGAGGATATCCTGGTTTTTGAAGAAGATTCTCTACCGAACAAGAACTAACACAGTTCTTTTTTTATTTTTTAACCCATTTTAAAATGGACAAAACTCAATCTAAAAAAGACAATCAGTCTTTAATAATAGGAACAGATAAGAAATATTCCGTAACAATTGTATTTGAAGGATTCGGCTTACTTAAAGGAAGTAAAGTTTGTGAAATAGAGATAAGACTTAGTAAATTAATTCCGTACAAAATTGGAACAAAAAAGAAAAATATTCATGAAATAAGTTCTGATGAAGCATTTTATATTCAAAAAAATCATAAAAGCTGTTCTAGCGATCATTGCTCTTGTGAAAGAAATTCAAAGGTTCTTGATGATTTTACCTATGACGAAATAGCGACCTTGAAAAGTGATCTTGAGAAATATTATTCAGGGGCATTTTTAAGGATCAAAGAGGCCAGAGAATCGGAATATGTTGAGTTCTACGGGGATTTATTTGAACTATATGATTATAAATATTTGCACGAAGATGGTTTTTACGATTTAAATTGTGAGCTATTTTTTGAATCTACATTTGATTTGGTTGGATTCTATTCGAGCATATCCGAATATAAAAGTGATATCCATGCTGAAGAGATAAATATAAAAAAAGATGAACTTGAAATAAAGAGTTTTAGGTCGGATTTAACTGAATCTGGAAAGCAAGACTACATCAAAATAGATCTCGAAAAATTAGATCAGAAAGACAAAAAGACATTATGGATCAATCAGAAATATATTGATGAAATAAAGGACGAAAAAGGTGATTCTCAAAGTGATACTAAGAATAAATCTTCATCTTCTTAGGGTGTTCGGCTGTGAAGCATATTTTGTATAAAAATTTATAAATCAGAATGCAGAAATTAGGCAAGAATTATATTATAGTTTTGAATGAACATATTGATTTCCAAATCAATGGAGCTTTTGTATTAGAAAATAAGGATAGTCGTTCAATTACTGTAAAAAGGGCTCGAGAAATTTTAAATGGAGAGTTAAATAATCTTTCTGATGATCAGATTCAAGGTGTTCTTGATGATTTTTATGCTGTAGCACTAGTCGGATACGAAGATTTTACCAGATCGGGATTGTAGGGACGGATGAAATATTTCTAATGGAATAAGATATCCGTCCTGAACATCTCTAACGAAAGAGTTCCACCTCATGCGAAGCAGGTCTGCCATCGTCAGAAGTAGTTCCAATTTTCGTATCCTCGGATTACCGAGGCTACTTCAATGTTCCATTATTTCTTCCTCATCAAAATCAAATCTAATCTCATTTGATTTTGTAAACAGCAATAACTGAAAAACTAAAGTTTCTCATTCTCGTTTTCTTGTTTTGGTGAAGAATTACGGTATTCCGTTTCAGCAGACTTCGTGTGGGAAGATTTTTTTTGAGGCAGATTTGAAATCTTTCATGGAATCAGAAAAAAGGCAGGAGAAAATGAAGCACGGAAAAAAAAAGCTGACAAATGATTTTTCAACTTTAAAATTAACACTCCAATACTTTAGAAGCTTTGTAATCGAATTCGTCAGAGACTCTTCTATAGGTGTCGTTTATGATTTTTAAATATTCGTCTTGTTTATCTATTTGGACACATCTCCTTATAAAGTTGGAAACAGCCTCTTTTGCTGAATCAAGATTTACTTGAACACTATAACCTTGAGCATAGGTATCCAAATCATATGCAACAGCGTCTAAAGTAACTTCTGAACCTCCGTTTTCTTCAACAATAAAAAGATAAGTATCTGATATAATTTGTTTTCCAACCATTGCAGGAATACAAGCCTTCCTAAAAAAACTATCAACAAAACTAGCGAAGTTCGAAATTTGCTCTATCGGATTTTTTCTAAAGTAATCTAGTGTAAGACTTTCATTGTTACAGCAATTCCCGGAGGAGGTCTATGGTTGCATCAAATGGGCAAATATTAGTATCG
>CAZQFO010000095.1:0-7523 GCA_964592695.1 uncultured Candidatus Peribacteria bacterium | reverse complement strand
CCAGTGCTATCCTGAACATTGCTTTCACATGATCCGGTCTATCCAAATAATCTTTTCCGATAAGAAATGGTTTTCCTGTTTTTTCTTCCAGGTCCAGAGTTATTCCAAATACTTTTTTTAGAATGTTAACTACTGCTTCTTTGGACTTCTTTCTATTTCCATAAGCATTTAAACAGGTCGCCCACTTAAAATCCTTATCCTGATTATCTCCTGATTCTATTCGATCATTTAGTTTTTCGTTCCCAATTCCGCCTACATTAATCCTTAAATTATTAGATTTAAGGGTTATTTCTGTTATTGTTTGTCCTCTCATGTTCTCAAGTTTTGCATAAGCCTCTTTTCCTAGGGCTATATGAAACATCTGCATAATCAGATCCGAGTTTTTCAGATAATCAGACCCTTTGTAGAATTCCTTATGCACCAGGTTTTCTACTCGATCTTTATCTCCATTCAACTGCTTCTTTATCCCCAAAAACCTCTGGTCCACCTCACCCCCATTCACCTTCACCACCCCCTGCACCCGATCCATCACCCCTACCACCTCCCTCGCTATAGCCACCACCCCAGCTCCATCAGAAACCGTCAGCACATCCACCTGTTCACGCAACCTCCGACACTCCATGTCCAGTGCATCTCTCACCTCCGGATTATCCGATTGAGCGAGGATCTCTGTAGTACAATCAATAGCAGAACGTAGATCTGGGAGAGAAGGGGAATGAGTCATGTGTTATTTGCAATTTTGATTAAAATATGTATTTTTACAAAAAAGTCAAGTTATTTTTTATGCACACGTGAGTCAAAAATTGGTGGTACTAAAAAAGATGATTTCTATAAAAAATAAACCAACATCGCTATCGCTTCTTTCGCTGGCTCCATAGTCCGACAAATTCAATATGCAAAAGATGGAGGCTGCGGAGCCTAATTGCATTTATTCAAATAGAGATGTAATATTTATCCATGCCAACAATCCGAATAAATGCAGAAAATGAAAACGCATTTCATTTTTTAGCACTCACCACAATTGAATGGATAAATATATTCACAAAACCTGAATATTTCAAGATCCTGATTGAAAGTCTTGATTTTTGTAGGAAGAAAAAAGGGTTAATGCTGTTTGAATATGTAATCATGACTAATCATATTCATCTAATTGCCTGTGCAAAGGAAGGACACAAACTATCTCAAATAATCAGTGACTTTAAAAAACATACAACAAGGGAGATATTAGAAGTATTAAAGATCGATAACAGAAAGTATTTACTGAATATTATTCAAAATAGTTATTCCAAAAAGAAAGGATATGAAAATCAGATATGGCAGAGAGAAAATTGTCCCAAATTAATCGAATCTGATAAGTTTTTATGTCAGAAAATCGAATATATCCATTACAATCCAGTAAAAAAATATTATGTTGATTTGCCTGAACATTGGGTATTCAGTTCAGCGAGAAACCGTATGCTAGAAAAAAATGATATATTGGAAATAGATGATTATGATTGATCAAAATCTGTTGTTCTGCTAAGGCTCCACAGCCTTCTTGTTTTTCATGATTAATTTTGCGGACTATGGAGCCAGCGATGATAGCCCCCATTACTTAGAGGAAATCCCAACTCAAAGAAATTCATAGTTGTGAAAAAAAAATATTCAGATAATATATAGCCATGAACTTCGTAGTACCAGAATCAGAGATTCCGATTGCCTCTGAAGAAGATTATGTTTCTGATTTGAATATGCTCATTTCCAGGGAAAATGATAAAACCATTAGTCAGAAAGAAATGGATCAGTATTTGGATAAAAAATTTGGAAAATCTCAATTTTCGACATGAAAAATCAATTTGATACCCAATATTCGGCTATTCTCAAAGAAATCCTGGATCATGGGATTGCAGAAAAAAACGAACGAACTGGACACGTCTGTCACAGTCTTCCAGGGATGACAATGAAATTTGATCTGGAACAGGGATTTCCCCTGCTCACATTGCGACGAATCCCAATGAAGGTCTTCATTGCCGAACAGATATGGTTTCTTATGGGACATAAGAATCTCGCATTCCTCCAACGATTCACAAAGATCTGGGACGATTTTGCCGAAGAAAACAACTGTGTAGAGTCTGCATATGGGTATCGATGGCGGAAGCACTTTGGTCGAGATCAGATCAGTGGGCTCATCAAACTACTGACCAATGATCCCACCTCTCGTCATGGAGTAATCCTCATGTGGGATCCAAGTGATGATGGATTATCCAATGGGACCAAAAAGAAAAATGTTCCGTGTCCTTTTTGCTACACAGCACAGATTATGGGAGGACGACTTTGTCTTCATTTGATCATCCGATCAAACGATATGATGCTGGGAAATCCACATGATGTGGCTGGGTTTGCGGTCTTGTCTTATTTCCTTGCACAAAAATTAGGCGTCAAACCGGGAATCTTGACGGTCGCTATTTCTAATGCACATGTTTATGACATCCATGTGGATCAAGCGAAAGAAATTGTTGCTCGAGAGGTTGTCCATGAGCCTCTTCAGTTCAAATGCCCTCCGAATGCATTAGATCGAGCAGAAGAGGGGGATGAGGGTTTAGTCGAGGAGATATTCACTCAATTAAAATCGGAGTACTCCCCTCAGGAGCCCCTAGGGAAGATGAAGATTGTTTTGTAACGGGCTGATTTTCTGATGCTTGATGTGTATTGCTAAAAGGAATGTAAAATCTAGTCTCTGTGTATCCCTCATCCTCAAGTGTTTTTATGGCTTCTGTGATTTTATTTAAATGATCAGTAGCTATTATCCACTTTTTTTCATTATGTCAGCTTTTTTCTTTACAAATACAATCCAAGGTGTTATAATAGTATGAAGTTAATACTTCTTTATTAATTCTTTATGTTCATGAAAAACAAAAAACAAAACCGGTTTCTTTCGAGCTTTGCTGTTTCTATTCCAATTGCGTTTGTAGTGATCTACGGTATTCATACGTACAACCAAATAAAAAAAGAGGAAATGCAACTAGAGTATGCAAAATTAGAAATGAATAACTCAGTTTCCTCTTATTCTAATGATGCAGCAAATTCAGAGGATTATCTAGAACCACTTCCTTATGTAAAAAAGGAAATATCAGCAATTCCAGATATAAAATTTGATTCTTTGATAGTAGAAACTAATACAAATGATATTAAATCAAATGATAAGATTGACAACATAGCAACAAAAAATGAAATAGTATCAGAATCTGAAAAAATTGAAGAACCGGTTAAATTATCTGCTCCCAAAAGTGTTGAAAAGATCTGTTTTTCTTGGCTTACACTTCAAGATGGAAAATGTCTATGCCCAAAGGGACAAACATTTAATATTGGAAAAACAGCTTGTATTCCGCTTCCGGAGCATGCTCATCCGGTAGACAGTGAAACTGACGCCTGGATATGTAACGATGGCTATAGAGAAGAAGGATACAAATGTGTGCAGGCTAGAAACTGTTATGATTGGTTAGAATTCAAAAATGGAAAATGTCTATGCCCGGAAGGACAAACATTTAACACTGAAAAAACAGGTTGTATCCCACTCCCTACTAATGCTCATGCAGTAGATAGTCTGACTGATGCTTGGCTTTGTGATAAAGGATATATCGAAATTGCAAATAGATGTGCAGTCGATCCAAACTACAAAGAACCTCTTGAATCAGAAATAAAAGAAGAAGTTTTAGGTGCGGATGTCGAAACCAAAATCCCAACACATGGAGTAGTAATAAATAGAGGTAAATGTGTAGAAGACTGGGATAAAATTAAATATGATCGGGATCATCCACGAAACCATTTTGTAAGATGTGAGTTTCAGATTACATTTAATAATACAACAAATACATATTCGGTTGATACCGGGAGTACATTGATTAGTTATTATTCACCAATAAAGCAAAAAACGGTATCAGGTCTACCTGCAAATTTTGATGGAAATACACTGCATCCAGTATATCAGGGATTGTCTGGTGACAAAGGGTTTAGTGTACTTTGGCTGGAAAAACACTCAGGTATAGGTATGGCTGATGTGGAGTTTATGTTTTGGGTTCGAGATGGTGATGAGGTCGTGGGAAAAGTGGTGAGCTAAATTTTTTGTTAAACTCTTATGTTGATCATTCCTCAATATTCTTACTAAAAACTTGCACTACATATACATCTCCCTTTGTATTTCTTGCCAAACCTATCCCTACTCCTGTCCATTTTCGGCTAATAAGGTTTCGTCTATGCGATCCTGAGTTTTCTAGTCCACTTAGTGCAATCTGTAATGTCGATCCCATTCCCAAATTTTCAGCAAAATCTCCATTTGAGAACCCTGCTGAATGCATTCTTTTTTCAAAAGTCAATCCTTCTGGGGTTGTATGGGATATGAATTTTTCGTTTGCCATACGCTCTGCATAATGTTGAGCAAAAGTATTTAGTTCTAAATCTGCTGATAATGGATTAGCTTTATGTTTTCGTCTCAATTGGTTAATCCAGTTTCGAATACCGACAATTGATTCTGATTGAATAAATCCATTTTCTCTTTTTCCCACTGGAAGCACTTGGTCCTGGTATAAATACATACCACGATTAAAGAGTACTTCTCCCTGATCCGATACAATTTCAAATACATAAGATCCAAAATCCTGAGGTGATACCTGAATACTAAAATCATCTCCAAACATCTGCAGAGAGGCTTCTCTCGTCTGTCCATCTGGATAAATAAGAAATGCATGATCGGGCAATTTAATTCCAGATACTAATACTTTTCCTTTAATTTCTATAGGTTTAATTTCACTCAAAAATCTAGGATAATTGTGTACTGAAATACTAGTTTTTTCTTCATCAGGGAAGCTCGAGACTAATAAATAATTTTGATAAGTTACTTTTTGCCAATTAGTTGATTGTTGATTTAGAGATCCATCTTTTGAATCAGCTTGAAAAACATCAATTGCTAAATTTTTATTTACGTCAAATTGCTCAAAAAAACTGTATGGAATTGAAAAATGAGATATCCCATCTGCTAACAAAAGAGCAAATTTATGATTTTTTTGAGAAAAAATAATTTTTGTAAGTCGGTTTTTCCCCGTTGCCCAACTTAGTATCATTCGTTTTTCTTCTGGTACAACTTTGGTTTCTAGGTCGGAAGAAAACTGCAAGTTAGTATTTGGGAATCTTTTGGCTCGAATATTTCTTACGACTTCTATTTTTTCTACCCTTGATTTATGATTATCATCAAAAACAAGGCCTATCTGAAAAGTTCCCTCCTCTAAAAAAGCCACTGAAAAAGCAAAGTTTTTTCCGGAAACGGCTCCATCATAATGAGTCTGTTTCTTGGTTTCTGTGTTTTCTAGAAAAACTGTTACCTTCTTTGGTCCTGGTTTATTGACAGTTCCTGCAATTTTTAAAACTGTACCCAAAACCACTTTTTGTGGGATTTCCTTTCTTAGGATCACGTTGGGAAAGAAGGTCTTGGGAAGTGTGGGTATTTGTTCCTGAAAATAAGGAACCACGACTGCTTTATTTTTAGACTCCACTCGACGACGACGAGTTTCTCTTGTATTTGATCTCGAATGATTCTGTACAAAATGCTCAGATAACACCTCTGGTACTTTAGGATTCCTTGAATCCGTCGAAAGACTTGGTCGAATTTGTTCTGGAATAGTAATATTTTCTTCTACATTATCTGAAAATACTCGAAATTCTACATCCAATACCCCTTGCCCTACTGACGCCAGACGTTCAAATGATTTCTTGGAAAGATCCAATATGCGATCTTCATGATATGGTCCTCTATCATTAATTCTAACAATTACATAGATATCTTCTTGTCCTGGTAACCATACTTTTAACCTCGTACCAAAAGGAAGTGTCCGATGAGCAGCTGTTAATTCCATGGGATCATAAATCTCACCACTTGCTGTTTTTCTGCCTGCAAATTCCTGAGCATAAAAACTGGCTTCTCCTCGTCCTGAATAAATATATTTCTGAAGGAACTCTGACTCGGAAACCTTTACGGCTCGATATATAAGTTCTGCTAGTTCTCCTCTATTTAGAGATTCGTCTGGAGTACTTTTGGGATCATCAATCAAACGATAGGCAATAGCGGATTGATAATATTTTTCATACCATTCCCCTTCTGTAGCGTCGAAATAAGGAACCCCAGAAACAAGGATTAACATCTTGAGTGCCTCAGCACGAGAGACATTTCTCTCAGGATAAAAACGTCCGTCTTTGTATCCTTTGACAATGCCTTGATTTACTGCAGAAAGGATATGAGGATAAAACCAAGCAGATCGAGGTACATCGGGAAATGATAAATTCCCTTCGCCTTTCTCAGTTATACCAGCTGCCATCATTAGCATTTTTAGGGCTTCTGCACGGTTAACTTTTTGACGAGGACGAAAATAATTTGCGTTTTTAATTTTGTAGCCCTTTACAATTCCTTGATCCTCTAACATATTAATCGCAAGATAATGGGGATGTGTGGTATCGATATCTTTGAATTTGGCAGAAGTTAATGATGGAATCATTAATCCAAATGCACAGGCGAGTATGATAGTTTTTGAAGTTTTCATGTTTTAAATGTAGTTTTATGATACAGGAAAATTAAGAAAATTTACAACTATTGGTCTTTTAACAAGATAATCATTTCAGAAATAATGAGATCATTTAAAACAAATTTTTCACGAAATTGTAATACAATCATGCAATCAAATATGAACGTGCCTCCGTCCTTGAAGGCGAGGTCACGTGACCTCGCCTTCATTGGTCATGCACAAACAATGGAAATTTTAAACAACAAATTCATTCAAAAATAAGGAAATTGTTCAATATTTTGGAAAAAAATTTTATGATGATAAACGATGGAACATCGAAATTCACAAAAACGATTTATCGAAAAAGGATATGTATATTTTGTGACAGTAAAAACACAGGACAATTTCCCATATTTTCGTGAGCCGATATTTTGTGATTTTTGGATTGAGGAATTGAAGTTATGCAAACAATTAAAGAAATTCGAATTATATGGATTTTGTTTATTGTATGATCATTTTCACATTATTTTGAAACCAGAAGATGAATATAATATTTCGAAAGTAATGCAATTTCTCAAACGACATTTTTCTCGTAATACCAATATCATCCTTGGATGTACAAATCCAAAAGTACGTTCCTCCGATGAAGGCGACAATGGCCATTGTCGCCTTCAGGTCGAGGAGGCACAAACATTGATCCAACAATTGGATGAAAATGTGACACAATGGAAATCCGAATTCAACCAGAAATATACTCCACAAAAACAATTATTGTTCCCTAAATTTCAATGGCAATCATCTTTTCGCGATCACGTAATCCGCAATCAAAATAACTTCAAAATTCACATGAATTATACGCTGTTTAATCATATCAAACATGGGTTACCTGAAGATTGGAAATACACCTCGTTGAATTATGGATCATTGATTGATAATTGATATCAGTTATTCGTATCCTCCCAAAATTTCAGTGTAACGCCTTCACATGAAATGCGG
>CAZQFO010000094.1:0-7544 GCA_964592695.1 uncultured Candidatus Peribacteria bacterium | reverse complement strand
TTTGCTTTCAACGAATTACCTTCCAAGAAGCCGGATATCAAATCGGAAAAGTATTTCTGATCCATGTGGATAAAAGCTTCACTAGTAACGGAGAAATTGATCCTCATGAATTGCTCATTACTGAAGACGTGACAGCACAAGTGAATGAAATTGAATCAGAAGTGGGAGCAAACATTAAAAATGCATTAAAACTCATTGCACTGCCTAAACAACCTACACACAGAGAAAGTGATTGCCCTTGTTCGTATAGTAGCTGTCCTCTTCCTGAACATTGCTTTCCAAATGTTCCTGAATACTCGGTTTACCACCTTTTTCAGAAAGGAGAAAAATTGAACAAATTAATTGATCAAAATGTCATAAAAGTGGCTGATGTACCAGATGATTTTGAACTTACAGATATACAAGAAAAATACGTAAGTGTAGCCAAAACCGGAGAACCAAAGATTCAAGTAGAGGAGATTAAGGAACGATTAAATCAATTGGAATATCCGCTTTATTTTTTGGATTATGAGACCTTTAATCCTGCTATACCCCCTTTTGATAAATATCATCCCTATCAACAAATTCCTTTTCAATACTCACTTCACATCATTAAATCCCCATCGAGTGAAGCGAAACATTATGAATACTTGCATGATCGTCTTGATGATCCTGTACCTCAATTACTTAAAAACTTGTCACAACAAATAGGCACAAAAGGATCTGTTATTTCTTGGAATAAAGGCTTTGAAATGGATCGAAATAATGAAATGAGGACTCTTTATCCGAAGCACAAAGCGTTTCTAAAATCCGTAAATGACAGAATGTTTGATCTGATGGAGATTTTTAGTCAAAGACTATACATGCACCCCGATTTCAAAGGAAGTGCTTCGATTAAAAATGTATTGCCTGTATTAGCTCCAGGTTTGACTTATAAAGGCATGAAAATAGCCGAAGGGACTATGGCTTCATATTCTTGGTATCGAACAGTTACAGAGGCAAATATGGATCAGGAAGAAAAAGATCTAATTCGGGAAGATCTATTGAAATACTGTGGGCAGGATACTTGGGCTATGGTGAAGATATGGAAGAAATTAATAAATACTAAATAAGCCTCTCTCCTTCCACGCCAAATAGATCAATTGCTAAACTTACTAGCTTTTCTGTTCTGTGCTCAATGTCATCCTGTATCCAATTACCTGTATCTTTTAAATCTTCATTAAGAAACAATCCATTTCGATATCCGATAGCCTTCCCAGTCTTATCTGCTCGATCTCGTTTTTTTATAAAAGGAAAGTTTGAAAGATTTGGATTATATCCAGTAAGAGTTAGATTCCCTAACTTATGCACAAACTCTTCCTGTATTACCTTAGCTTTTATTTCATCTCCTCCCGCAATCATGTCTATCCATTTGGTTGGAATATTCTTTCCTTCTGGGAAAATATGCTCAATTGTCCATACAAGCTTGTTTGTTTTATCTCTCTCCCAAAAATTCCGATTAGTCTCTCTTGTTGTTGATTGTTCTTCTTCAATTTTACTTAAAATAAAACGAGTCATTTCTACATTTGTATCATACATATTTCCCTCTAGTTTTGACTTAAATTCACTCAATGAAGAAAATCTATCAGTATGAGTAAGGAATTCAATTATTTTCTCACTTGAAATACCATTCCTATCAGTTTCTAACTCATTAATTAGATCTATAAAAATCTGATCTAAATTTCTTGTATTTGGGAAATCTGTGACATTTCTTCTTGTAAAATACTTAACAATAAATCTTAAAACCTCTTTATAAAAACCTTCATCCTTTTCAAGTGAAAAAAGGTATAATAGTAATACATAAGAAGGAGCTGCTTTTACATTTATAAGATCCCGAAGTTCATTGCTTAGCCCATAATGTTCATCATTAGGATTGGTATTGGCATGAAGTAAGCTACTGTAAATCTTGGATTTATTTATAAGTTCCTTCAATAAATAGCTTGGATCCCGATCAATCAGATTCTCATATATTCTGATTAGATTTGAACGTGTTGCTTTAGGGATTCCTTCAACTCGAACTTGAGAATCATACTTGAAAGCATTGTATAATTGTCTGAGAAATCGCTCTTGAATTGGATATTCTGGTAAGTTTTTAATTATTCCTTTCCATTGATGAAAAGCAGTATCAACATCGTCATCGCTTTCACTCAAAGCAGCAAGCATTTTATTTTTCACCAAATCTATTGCCGATAATGGTACTCCCCGATTATTCAAACTCTCAAAAAGCATAAAAGCATCAGAATGAGAGGATACTTCAATTTTTACGAGAAGAACCTCACTTATTTTAGTAAGTAAGTCTACAAGATCCACAGTATCCATTTCTTCCAATCTCTGGACGAAGTATTTATAGGCCTTATATATTATTCTATTTCCCCTGTTTTTAACTTTTGTATCTAATTCAGGAAGGATTTTAAGTTCATCTGATAGAATTGATTTATAATCAGAATAATTAGAATTCTCCTCTGACAGTTCAAGCTTTACATCCAATGTATTCCTCCTTTGTAATAACCGATATTTCAAATTCATTACTTCAAGTTCAAATTCCCCATTTAAAGGGGAACTTTCTGTTTTATTTTTGAGAATTTTATATAAAGCACAAAACAACAATGAAATAGTAGTTAGTCTTTGTTGTCCATCAACAATTTCCAATTTTTGAGTTTGTAATGCTTGAATGGTGTCATCTTTAATAGCAATAATTGAACCAATAAAATGATATCCATCACTTTCTTGAATATCATCTAAAAGTTCTGCCCAATTTTCTTTCTTCCAGGTATATTGTCTCTGATACTTAGGGATAACATATTTTACATTTTCATCTTGTCCAAAGATAGCGGCAATTGTGCACTTAGCTGCATTATTTATCATTATTCATTAATTACTTAATAATCTGCTTATTGTAACAGATTTATGCAAAAAAAGCAATAAAAAGTTGGTTTATAGTAGTTTTTTCAATCGTCTCCACCCTGTTCGCCTTCTCACAAACTTTAATTTCTCAAAAAGTAGAGACCTGATTTGGTTTGAAAGACGTTTTATATCTGACCTATCTATATCAACTAAGCTTGCCGGATAAAAATTTATATTCCTCTTGCTTGAAGCAATATTCATCAATCTCTCGAACGAAGATAGTGACTTCATTTTCTCTATGATTTCCGCCCTTTCAAGACTCAATTTTTTCGATTTTTGTACTTTTGCCCTATGATTTTCAGCTTTTACTTTAATCCTTAATTTTTTCGCCTCTCTTTGTTCTTTATGCCTTTTTGAAATCTCAATTATCCGTATCAGTTCTGCCTTTTTAAATTCATCATATTGTGTCTTTGTTTTTACTTGATTTGGACTTTTATTGAAGTAATTGGTTGTATTTAGCTCTAGCCACAATCTCAGCTCGTCCAACATTTTTTGATCTAATTCTTTTTGGTGCCATTCAGATAATTTTTCAAACAACCGATATACAGGAGTTGTGCTTCCTGCTCCACCTTCTCCAAGAATTACATGCTCAATAATGGCTACTCCTTTGATCAGATTTAGAGCATCGTGTATCGGTAGTTTTCTAAATTCATATATAAATTGAGGATTATCTCGTACCATCAGACCATACTCTCCAATCCTAATCTGGGGGAAATTATCATTCTGTGTGAATGACTCAGATTTACCTGTTTCAATAAATGTAGGTATAAGTGAACTGAAAATTGAATTATCAATCATTTTTAAGATATTAGAATACATTCTTTTTCCCTAGAGAAAGTGCAACAAGGGTTAAAAGATCTCTTGCCTGAATTTCAGCCTCTTCTTGAGACAGTTCAACTCCACACTTTTTTTTATAGAGTTCTCTAAACTCTGCCACCGCTTCTTTTGGTACTTTCATTTCTACATTTTTCTAATTTCCACATTAAACGATTCAACCTAATGAAAAACTCTTTACGTTCTGCCTTTGTAGATTTATTAGGCTCTTTCATTTCAAAATTTAATCACTCCCAAATATCCAAACAGCCCCCCCAATTATAACAAGAGCCACTATCACTCCCCCTATTCCGAATAGAACAAAAATAACAACGACTGCAAAAACAAGAGCTAGAAAGCCAATGAATTTAAGAAGTTTGATAAAAAAGTTTTCCATTTTTTCATTACTCATACATCGGTTCTACCTCAACAATACTAATTTTTGGAAATTTACCTGACTTATCTAAAGCAAATTTTCTTTTGGGTAGATGTCTATAGCCCCAACGAAGAACGAGTGAAAAAAATACTCCTGCAAAAATCACAGAAGCCATAGCAGTAATACCTAACTTAACCCCAAAAAACAAAGTTAATCCAAAAAGAACTCCGTCCACATATTTCCGATAATTGATTAACAACCCAATCAAGCTTTCAAAATGCCCGAGAGCAAATAACAATCCAACGACAGTTAAAAACCCTAGAATAGCTGATGTTGCTAAAAATGCAGTAAGACTAGCAATAGTAATTAGTACACCACAACAGATAGCTAGCTCAATAAACGTATGCATGATTGTGGCTTCATCATGATCATTTGCACTTCTGTTGAAGACGATTTCAGAATTTATCATATTGAATTGATTAAATATAATTCAATATGCAGATATATTGTATTTTGTCAACAGCATGTCAATGAAAATGCACACTTACGATCATTAATTTTGGAACAAATCAGTTAAAAACTCTGATTCATTACCTTTCTCTGTCAAAACAAACACCTTTTCTTTTGCTCGAGTAAGTGCAACATAAAACAACCGTTTCTCTTCATCTAAAATCTTATCAGGTGTACGACCAAATACTTCAAAAAGTTCATTATCAGGATGAAATTTAGGAATAGTCCCATCACAAACATCCAAGATAATAACAATATCAGCCTCCAAACCTTTAGCTGAGTGCATTGTGGAAACGGCAATAAACTTATTATTTTTTTCAACCTCATTCAATTCTTTAATATTCTCAACAATCTTGTGAGGAAGTTCAGCAATTTCTTCTTTTAACGCTGACTCAATTTTCCTAAGAATGTCTTGTTTATCAATAAAATGAACATCATTATCCCTTGATAATATTAAATGAGATTTGTATAAATTATTTTTAATAATTTCGCATGATTGCTTTATTTGTTCAGACAACATGAAATTATTATTCTTTTTAATTTCATATAACTCAGAATTCCTGACCCCTTCCTCTGAATCTCCTCTTAAATCGAAAAACGTTGAACAATATTTCCTATAAGACCCCTCTGAAGAGGAAAACCCCCTCCCTTTATTCGATTGTGTTGGCTTTGATATTTCCCCTTCAAATACATTTCCTTGGTTTAAAGCAAATTTATTCCCTAAATCAACAATGCTGTTCCAACTACGATAACAAGTTGCAATTGTTTTATTATTAGCTTCTTTTTCAAAAGCATCAAAAAGCTCCATTCTTGATCCGTCATACTCATTAATTAACTGCCAAGGATCTCCTACACAAAACAATTTCACTTCAGGATTAGTCTCTCTTACTGTATCAATTAAATTCTGAAATAAATTTGAGAAATCTTGAAATTCATCAATCAAAAGCCACTTAAGATTTTGTGTTTGCTTGTTTTCTTTTATCTTTGGGATTGTTTTCAATAGAATCTTATCAAAATCATATAGACATGCTTCATCTCTCTTTTGGAAATATAATTTAGTAATTTTTGTGGCTAACCTAATAAATTTTTGTGCTCGTAAAGATTGAGAATCAATTTGGTTTTCAATTTCTCTTTCCCAATTGGGACTTCCATTTTTCTGAACACAACCAATAAACTGTGTAAAGTTTTTTAACCCTTTTTCTTTCGTTCGATTCCATACCTCCTCTATAAGCTTTTGTTTTATTTCATCTTTTCTTTGGTTCGTGGGCAGAACTATCCCACATTTTTGTTGTTTTTTTGAAAGAAATAACTCAAATTCTTCACGAGACTGTTTAGCATCTTTTTTTCGATTATTAAATTTGGGGATATCTCCTGCTTCAGTTTCCAAAAAAATCCGGTTCTTATTTTTCACATCTCCATCTAATTCAAAATTATATCCACAATTTCCCATTTTTCTTCGCTTACTTTCGTAATCCTTTTCGTATTGCTCCTCATAAATGAATTTCTGTGCATCAATAGCCCAATGTTCCCAAACTATTTTTTTCCCATTCTGCATGATCGTAAAATCTGGTTTCCATGCCTCTTTACTAGGGAATACACCTTCTCCGTCAAAATACTTCTCATAACTAAAATAGCTACCATTTGTCTTTCTATCCATTTCTTTCTTAGATTCGCCTTTTAGAAATATAAAACCATTTTCAACCAAGAAATCTGCAATCCACTTCTCTCCAAGAGACCTTACTCTTTCTCCACAAATGGCATGATAAAAGCGTTCTTCTTTTTTACTTTCTTTTAACTTCACATATTGGCAATTTCTGTACCTTTTTTTATTTCTTTCTATTAAATTTTCTTCTTCTAAACTTCCTTCCTTTTGAAATTCGTATATTTCCTGAAACAATTCCTGAGAGTTTTCTTCTATAATCTTTTCTAAATAATTTTCTAAATCATAATTAGACTTCATCCCAGTTTCATCAACTAATATTGGGATATCTGTATCTATATCTTTAATATCATTCTCTTTATTAAAGAGAATCGACATAGCCCAACTATGGAATGTTCTCGCATTTTCAAAAGTTGGAATATACTTTTTAATACGTTTTTTCATGCTTTTTGCAGCACTATTATTGAAACAGAGTACCATGATCTCATCTGGCTTGATCTCATATTTTTCAACCAATAGTGCTACTTTTGCCGAAATTATCTCAGTTTTTCCTGAACCTGCACGAGCAGAGACCAATATGTTATCTCCAGTCGCACCAATCGCCTCTGATTGCTCCATATCTGCAGCATGATCAATTTCCCCTGTATTGCGGTAGTATTTAATGAAATACTCATTTACATAAAGTGCCTTACTCTTCTCGTATTCGGTTTGGTCTAATGAGTAAAGCTTCCTATTTTTCTCAAAATTGAAATCTGCACCTTGAAAATCATATTCTCTTAATTGTTTTTCAATTTTATACTTTTCTCCTTCAAAATTCTTTCCAATGTCTTTGAAACGCACATATTTCACTATGGCTGAATTTTGTAGACAAATTTTTTCTAGTTTTCCAGTAAAAAAATCGACTATGTAACCACAGAGATATGGCCATTCATTTCCCATTTCTTTTTTTAGATCATTTATAAATGGTTGATCACCTAAGTGAAATACTCGATCATTACCTTCGGATAGAGATTTAAAATCAACCATCCAATCTTTATCAATATTTCCATCTTTCCACTTATTAAACTCCAAAGCTCCGAGAATATTTTTCAAAAATTTCTCCAATGATTTAAGTGCAGATTCAGAAATTCCTTTTTTTGGATTCATATTTAACTGTTAATTATAGCATATTAACCACAACAAAGCAATGTGACATGCTCTTGTAAAAGTTAACCCAACTTCGACAGATTTTTCTGACATTTGGCTGCACAACAGGGCTAGTTC
>CAZQFO010000093.1:0-7587 GCA_964592695.1 uncultured Candidatus Peribacteria bacterium | reverse complement strand
CGACGACAATCGGCCATGGCATCGTAAGATTACATTGATTTTTTGGGGGGATACAAGGAATCTTTGCTCAGCTTGATAGATGAGTCTGAGCTGTCTGAGAGTGTATATAATTCTAATGCTATTGAAAACTCTACGCTTACTCTTCGAGATACAGAGCATATCCTTCTAGATATGGAAGTTTCCGGAATAAAATCTGTGAGAGAAATTTATGAAGCTAAAAATCTGGCTCGCGTGATGGAATATGTGGAAAAAAAAGTAACCGAAACGGATCTTTCTTCTGATATGATTTGTCTTTTGCATCGAATGCTTATCGGAAATATTGATGATAATATTGCTGGTCGTTTTCGAATATCTGGAGAATATGTTCGAGTTGGAACTCATATTGCACCTCCTCCAGAAAAAGTGGAATCTATGATGACTACCATTTTTCAGAAATATAACAGTGATGTGGAATCTTGGTTTGCTGATAAAATCGCTACATTTCATTTGGATTTTGAAACGATACATCCTTTTTGTGATGGAAATGGGAGAATTGGGAGAGTAATAATAAATTATCAGCTGAAGCGATTAGGATTCCCCAATATCATTATTCGTAACAAAGAAAAACAAACTTATTATCGATCATTTGGGACTTATCGGGATGTTAATAATGTCAAGCTAATGGAAAGAATAATTGCATTGGCATTGATGGAATCCTTTCACAAAAGACTTGCTTACCTGGATGGCAGTGAAATAGTTACTTTGTCCGAGTATGCGAAAACGCATAATAAATCCCTTAATTCTCTGATAAACTTTGCACGAAGGCAGACTATTCCAGCATTTCGGGAAAAAGGAGTTTGGAAAATAGGGGGGTAAAACAAAATTGACAGAATACTTTGAAAATGATAGTTGTTTTTGCAATATCTGATATATCCTATCATTTTTCCGATCACCTTACCAGAGAATTTAGTACGTATGTGGAACTTTTTGGAGGTTTAAATGAAGATCTTTATAACGAAGTGGCTTCTCTGGAAAAATCCAGGGATGGTTGTGAATTACCTGTAAATGAACGGAATCTACTGATTAGAAATTATGAAGCCTCGATTAGTTCACGAGTATTTCAAATTATTAATCAAGGAAGTGATGAATATCGAGATCGACGTGCAAAAAATATTGAAATATTTCAGGTTTCTCCACGGACTCGTGTGAAAACATTTCAGGAAATTTTTACTTCGTTCATTGGATCGACAGATTTTTTCTCGGTCTGATATTTATAATGATGGAGAAGTGGTTTGTATTAATAAATGTATTGTTGATCCTAAGCGAATAACCGATGATAAACTTCGAAATATGGGATTGGATCAATATTTACCTGCCAATATTGAGAAAGTTTTAGCTCAAGAGGAGGGACGAAAACCTCGTAAACGTATCCCGAGTGAAGAACAAGTGGTGATGAGGGCTCAGGCAATTCCGGAAATTAAACGGTTTTTTTCTCAAGGATGGGAGCCCCTGCTTCGTTTGGAAGAAAAAAAGTTACCTCCTTGTCAGCAGGGTTATTTTCGGTTGTTTAGGGGGATAGAAGGTGATAAGAGAGGGTATGTTTTGGGAGTGCAAAATATTGGGCGAAATGATAAAACTTTCTTTTGTACTACCATAGATGCAGCTCGTAGGAGAGTGGATTATATACAAGATGATAATTATAAAGAAGAGCAAAAAAAATTACAAACCATTGGAGCTAAAATTGATCAGTTGATTATTGAGCTAGATACAGGAAATTGGGAAACCATAAAACAAGATGGTAGTTTGCAAAGAATTCAATCTGATATTACCCAAATGATCGAGTCGCTTAAAAATGTAGAAAACGAATATAAAGTGAGTATCCTTACAGAACTTCAAAGAGTTGTTTCTTTTGGAGGTTAAAATAAACGAGTAAATCCTAGTGCGGCTATGACTAGAATGGTCAAAACACGAAAATTTAGAGATAAACGTTTGGTTTCGCTTGAACGAATACAGAGTTATTTGCAGCCGGATGGAGTTCGATTGGATAGTTTCTTAGCTTATGAGCATGCTGGGATTGATACTTTTTGTGCAAAAGTAGAATCCTTTGCTCATGAAAAAACTCGACAAAGGAGATCATTGGATGATTTTTTAAATGATCTGCGAAATTTGAGACGATCAGCAAAGACGTTTCAATTTGCACCGTACTTGATTCCATTTGAATCTATGATTCGAGAAATAGATTTGCTCGGAACAACACTTAAATCAGGGAAAGAAAAAGATATAGAGATGAGAAAGCAGGCAGAGTTCGCGTATATTCGTATTTATGCTATTTCCAAGGTAATGCGTCTGGATCAGGATTTAATAGGTCTTCGAAGTAAGGAATTTAAAGATGGAAAACCAAATATAGACTTTTTAACAGAATCTACATTGACGATTCAATTGGAAGGAATTTTGAATAAATTAAATCACAGAGTGGCTGATCGTGTGGTGGTGAATGACTATTTACATCTTTATGAAGAGTTTAAATCAATGGTTGAGAGATGGATAAACTTATCAAGATTTGCTCGTGATGAAGGTCAAAATCTTGGAGAAAGAGCTGGTGCCCTAAAGATTATAAATAGACAATTGCATGATTACGATCTTTCGATGTTGGAATATTATGGGGAGTTGTTTTGAAATGTTGAGAATTTGCTTGAAAAACTGTTTATTTTCGTGTATAATGGGTGGAATATAAATAAAAACATAATAAAATGTTTATTCTCAGTACAGAATCTCTACCACATTATGGAGTTGAAAGAGTCTTTGATTTCGCAAAAAAAGCAGGATTTGATGGGGTAAACATTGCTGTTGGACCTAATCTCGATACACAGAGTCCTAAATATCTCAAGCAATTGGAAGAACGATATTCGCTTCCTATTAAAGCGTTTTCTTTAGTGGGAAAAGGAGAAGAAGAACGATTTGAAATTTTTCAGAGAACGGTAAGAGAGTTTTCGGGGACGACTATTATCGTCAATCCTCCAAAAATGATGGCTTTTAAGTACAAGACTTGGGTTACTGATGTGGTTCCTCGTTTGGCTCAAAAGTATGATCTCAGAGCATGTCGAAGAAATTTACCTTCGAAAAATATGTTAGGAATTATTCCTTCTCGATCAGAAAATTCGCTTTTTACTCTAAAGCAAGAAGGATTGGTTTGTTTGGATGTTACGGCTTTGGCTCTTTCGAACGAAGAGATTATGAAGAGTATATCATTTTTGGGAAATACGCTTGGGCATGTTTATCTTTCAAATGTTCAACGAGGAATTCCTTATGCCCTTCCTCAAAAAGGGATATTGCCAATTGAAAGTTTTCTGACAAAATTGGCTACACAAATAAGATTTAGGGGGGGGTTTACTCTGAGAGTAGATGCTCATCAATTGGATGAAGCAGATGAATCTCATGTATTGGAGAGGTTAAAGGATTGTCGTCGATTTTTTGATGAATATTTTACGAATAATGTGCCATCTTTGAGTACTGCAAAAAAGGAGATCAAATCTGAAGAATCCTAGTTTTTGATTATATGCTGTTTTGGTAGTATTCCTTGTGGAGGAAGACCTATTCTTTTATAAAAAATAATTTTTTTTGATAGAAAATATTCTTTATAGATAGGTTTAAATTCAATTCCCCAGTGTGGGCAAATTTTTTTATTTTCCGGTAAATATTCATATCCACTATATCCATTTCTTTGGTTTAATATAAATCGGTCTTGTGAAACATAGCCATCTCTTTCTACTATTACTTCAGTTCGATTTTGGGCAGCTATTATAAATGCTTCGTAAGTTTTGATTCGTATTTTTTCTGTGGGATATTTTTTTTGGGGGGGGATTTCTGTTTGTTTATCAAAATTAAGCGTGATGAAGCATTGATCAGATTCACTGTGTTCTATACCTAGGTCTATTTTTTTAGATTCCATTTTTTTAGGGTAATATTGATTTCTAAATACTTAATGAGTAATGAGAAGTCAAATTATTCTTTGTGATGGTGTTTGAGTATAGCAATAAAGCCGTAAAAATGAAACCATAAAAAATAAACCTAAAAATTTCAAAATCTATAAAAAATGGAATCCAAACTATGGGGATGGGGTTCAATCAGTTGGATAATATAAAGGATCTGAAGATGTATATAACAGTGGGAAATTCAGCAAATGTTTTGTAATATTCGTTGTGAATGATTTTTTTTCATGTATTGTTTTACGATAGAGAATCAGGAATTGTAGGAAATCTATCTTTTTGTGGGGTTTGAGTTGCTTGATTTTTGGGAGCGGATTTACATTTTTCCGTAATTTCGTAAGAATCAGATAGATGAATATGAAAGATGCAAACAATCAAAAAATAATTCTCTACAAAGCAGAGGATGGTAGTTTTACGGTTGATGTAAAACTGGAAGAAGGAACTGTTTGGCTTTCTCAGAGGCAAATGACCGAACTTTTTAATAAAGATAAAAGGACTATTTCTGAACACGTTCAAAATGTTTTTGAAGAAGGGGAGCTGAAAAAAGATTCAACTGTCCGGAATTTCCGGACAGTTCAAAAAGAAGGTAATAGAGAGATTGAACGAGATATTGAATATTATAATCTGGATGTAATCATCTCTGTTGGCTACCGAGTTAAATCACAAGAAGGTACTCAATTTCGTATATGGGCTACTCAAAGGCTCAAAGATCATCTCATAAAAGGCTACACCTTCAACGATAAACGTCTCCAAGAAAAAGGATTTGAAGAATTTGAAGAAGCTGTAGCACTCATAAAAAAGACGTTAGAAACAAAAGAACTTACAACAAACGAAGCTACTGGACTACTCAAGGTGATTACTGATTATGCAAACAGTTGGTTCTTACTTCAGAAATATGACGAAGAAGCACTTGTTGAGCCGAAAGAGAAGGTTATTTCGGAGTATGTGTTGGATTATTCAGAAGTACAAATAGCGGTTTCTGAACTGAAACAATCGCTCATAACCAAAAAGGAGACGAGTGAACTGTTTGGGCAGGAACGGGATAGTTTGGAAGGTGTTTTGGGAAATGTTTATCAGACTTTTGATGGTGTAGATTTGTATGCGAGCATTGAGGAAAAATCTGCTTATATTTTATATTTCATTATCAAAGACCATCCTTTTGTGGATGGGAATAAGCGGATTGGTTCGTTTTTGTTTATCCTGTTTTTAGCGAAGCATAATTATTTGGAGGATTCGTATGGGGAGAGGAAGTTCAACGATAATGCTTTGGTGGCTTTGGCTCTTTTGATTGCGGAGAGTGAACCGAGACAGAAAGAGTTGATTATTAAATTGGTGATGAATTTTGTGAAGGGAGAATAGTGTATTATTTTATTTACCATGATAAAAAAAGAATCGATCAGTAACGTTGCTATTCCAGATGAGATAAAATTAGAAAATCATATTTACGATTATTTAAATCGGCATGGTTTTTCGGAAGGAAATGATGTGTTACCAGAGGAAATGAAATTTTGTCGGATGGAAGCTGAACGATTGGTCAAGTTCATTGGAATAATCGATGATATTTGGGAACCTGTGATATTTGAATGTGACATCCCCTATGTATCTTTTAAAAATATAAAAACAGGAGAAATTACTGAATATTATGATATGGATTTGCGGATCAAAAGGGAAATTGATAGAAAAGTTAGCTTAATAAACAGATAAGGTATCAACGAAAGCTACGACGTGACAGCCTTCTTATTTCGACTCGCGTTGCTTGTCGCAAAGGAAGTTTGGTACAGGTAGTTGGAGGTAATCCGAACTTTTTTTGCGGATTTTTTTCATAAAGAAACTTTGCAATTTTCTTTACAAAAAATCTTACAATAATTATAATGAAGACATGTTTGTTCCCAAATACACACTTACTTCAAAACTCATAAACAACATCGCTCTCTGTGAAAGGTTGTATGGACAACTAGAGGGATTGAAGATTCCAAAATCTATCGAGTTGAATTTAGAAAGAAATAACGAAATAACTTCTGCCTATATTTCTAATAGCATTGAGGGAAACCCCCTCTCCTTGTCAGAAGTGACAAACCTTTTACTGGAAGACCGACTTCCCGTGAATCGGGATGAGAAAGAAGTTTGTAATTATTTTGAAATTTTGAGAAGACTTACGATTAATGATAAGTCATCAATAACAACGAATGATATTTTAGGGATACACAAAAATCTATTAAAAGGAGTAAATGACTCCATAGCTGGGGAAGTGAGAAATAAATCTATCATTGTGGGGAAATATAAGACTAAAGATGGAAGACTGGGTATTGACGTAAAGCATAATCCTCCTGCACATGATAAAAAAACGATAGAAACAAACACTCAAGAGTTATTAAATTGGCTAGAACAGTCAGAAGAAACTACTATTATAAAGGCGGGGATATTTCACCATGAATTTGTGTATATCCATCCTTTTGAAGATGGGAATGGTCGAACTTGTCGATTGTTAACGGCTCAGATTTTCCTCCAAGCGAACTATCAGATAAACAAATATTTTGTGTTGGATGATTTTTATGATGTGGATCGTCCTTTGTACTCTGATAGTTTGCACTTAGCTGATTCTGGAGATAAGACTGAGTGGTTGGAGTATTTTACGGATGGGGTCAAATATTCACTACAGAGTGCTTTGTCTCGTGTACAAAAATCACTCTCTACTTTAAAAGTTGAAAAACGGCCTACGAACAAAGAAAAGGAAGTTTTGGAAGTGCTTCAGCAACAGCCAGAGGTTACTTCTCAAGAAATTGCTGAATATTTAGGTGTTTCTCGTCAACAGGGGCACAATCTATTAAGTTCTTTAGTCGAGAAGGGGTTAGTACAAAAAGTAGGAGAAACAAAAGGAAGTTACTACCGTTTAAAATAAGTACAAAAAAAGCAATGAACCCAATAATCATTTCCCCTGACGAATTGAAGAAAACCTTCGAGGGCTACAATCCTGAGAAGGTGTAAGAGTTTCATGAGAGTTCAGCAAAAATGGCTGATAAAGCTTTTGAGCAGGAATTGAAGAAATTTGAAGGCGATGAGGTTGTTTTGCTTTCAGGCGGTACAGCTTCGGGAAAGACGGAGTTTCTTTCAAAGCATTTGTGTGATTTTGAGGGGATTGTTTTTGATGGCACGCTTCCGACGCTTGAGGGAGCAAAGATAAAAATTAAGAAGATTTTGAAAGCCGAAAAGAAAGCGGTTGTTTGTGCTATTCTTCCCGACAATCTGGAACGAGCCTTTGGTGTATTTCTGAATAGAGAGCGACAATTTAGTGATGACCATTTTTATCGTACACACTCGCAATCAAGGAAGGCATTACTCAAGATTGCAGAAAATTTCCCTGAGGCTGAAATACGAATTTATCAAAGTATGTACACTTCTCGTCACGAAGCGGACTTGATTTTTCCTGCGATTACGTTTAAAAGTAGAGAGGAGCTGATAAAGTTTCTCAAAGAAAATCAGCTTCCTGAAAAAGAAGTAATTGAAATTGTAAATCACCAATGACCACTCAAGCCATAAAAGACTACTGTTCAGCCGTTCAAAAGGGGCAAGAACAATAGCCTTCGGCAGGAATAATTGAAATCGAAGATTTCAAAAAAGAAGA
>CAZQFO010000092.1:0-7787 GCA_964592695.1 uncultured Candidatus Peribacteria bacterium | reverse complement strand
CGATTACGCCAATCAAAAAAACAAGATTGCCATAGTGTTTGAATGCGGAAAACATGATTCGCCTCTGGCTGTAGATCGAGCAAAAAAGATTATAAAATCGGTACTTTTGAATGAAAAATATGAAATGGCCAAGATTTTGACTAGCCGGGATAATCACGTGGTAAAAAAAGACTTTAAGTTTGCCCGTCAATTTTCTGCATTTGAACGAGTAAATTATCGAGAATTAATAGCTCATGATTTTGAGGGGGAAGTACATTGTCCGTATCAAGAAGGAGCTTACATTATCATGCCAACTAATGATCCTATTGAAGGGGAAGAGGCATGGTTCTGGGGAAAGGATGATTTAAGGATTTAGCAAAAGCTCACAATCATGCATCCAGCACATTATCAGTATTTTTAAACATTACCCGAGTTAACCTCTCTAATTCCGCTGTAATATATTGATAGTTTAGTAAACCAACCATCATCACATCATGAACAATTGCATCAGCAGATTTCCCATTAAAAAATTGCGTTTCCAAATCAATATCTAATCCTAATTTCCTCATTTTATAAAACAAGTACTCTAAAAAACACAGCACACCTTAATTTTCCCTCACGAACACGTGAATTTGCGATGCCATACACAGTACTGAGAGGTAGCTCTTTTAGCTCTACTAAATTATTTAGGAATGAGGATTTAATAACTCGTAATAAAAAGTTCACAATGCATCCATCTTTAAATTTTTCTGACAAAAAAAATCCTCATCGTAACCCGTTACGTCTGCGGTTTTTTTCATCAGAGAAAATTCAAATATGAAATACATTGTGAAGCTTTTTCTTTACGACTAATTTAATCCCCATCCCTTAGTGATTCCCCATATGATGAATATCAGATAATTATATTGTCACTATATCTCATCAATTTTTTTGCATTTTTATTTCAATTTCTTTAGATTAAAGACTGCAAAAAGTAACCCCAAAAAATAATGAAAAAAATATTTTTCACATTCGCTCTAACCTTATTTACAGTTTCGACTTCATTCGCAATTCCACAGTTTTCTGACAAAGATCAGATTCCGGGATATGCTGAATTTCCAATCCAAATGCTAGTACAAAAAAATGTACTAAGTGGAAATTCAGATGGTTCATTTCGACCTGAGCGCCAAGTAAATCGAGCCGAATTTTGTAAAATGCTTGTAATTGCTACTGATTCTCGAAGCTATATCCCATTATCACCTAGTTTTCCTGATGTTCAAAAAGACGATTGGTTTTTTGAATACATAGAAACCGCAAAACATAACGGCTGGGTAAAAGGTTACCCAGATGGAACTTTTCGTCCCGGGAATAAAATCAACAGAGCTGAAATCGCAAAAGTGCTTGTAAAAGCATTTGGCTTTGAAGCAGAGTCTGAAATTGATTCTGAAAATGTACAATTCATGAAATATCTAGGCAATGCACTTGGTACAAACTCAAATTCTAATAAAGTTGTCTTCCAATGGAAAACTCCTACAGGACCAAGACAGATTAGAGGACACAAATTAACAATTCAAGATAATTCCCATAGACTGAATCATATCGAACCTCTGCTAGAGACTTTTTTTAACGACTATTTTTTCGTTCAAAACCTAGATAATTCCCATGATGGATTAATAGATAATATTCAAGGATATGAAAAAGATGACATGGTTTGTTTAGCAAAATCTAAACGTGTAAAAAGTAGCAAAAATTTCGAAATCTTCTGTGGAGATCCTGAAAAAATTGGTGAAGAAGCTTGGTATGAACAATTCGTACGTTCCATGAAAACACAAAAGTTATTACCATTTGGTATGGATACGCACTTTTTCCCAGCAAAAAACCCAACAAGAGCAGAAATTGCAGAACAAATTTTTCGATTTATGAAGAAAACTGGAAAAATTTCAACATTTGATCTTGCACAAAAACCACAATCGACAGAGATAAACGAGATACCACCTACAACTGTTGAAGACCAAACAACAGAACCAGTTACTACAAATGCACAAGAAGTTCCACAAGCTAATTTATCTCAAACCATAGACCCTACAGCCGGAACCATAGTAGTCTCAAAAAAATCCGGAATGCCAAAAAAAGTTGCAGTTTCACAAGGACAAAGAGATTTAGCAGTATCTCGCTTAATAGTCGAAGCAAAAGATGGTCCGGTAGAAATTACAGGCTTACAATTCCGAAGAATTGGAAACGGATCACATTCTGATTTTTCAAGAGCGTGGATAGAAGTCGATAATACAAAAGTCTCTGCTCAAGTGATGATTACTAACGACTTGGTAAATATCCCTTTAAATACACCACTAAAGATTAGCTCAGGAGGAAACAAGGAAATATCACTAAATATTGACGTTTCTCAATCCGCAAGAAAGGGGAGTTCTTCTCGGTTTACTCTATACCTCCCTGATTGGATTGGGGCAAATACTGATTCAAAAGTCGGATTCTTTCCATTTGGAGGAGTGGATGTGGATGTAAAGGAATAAAAAGAATGATAGTTTTGTGGCTCAATAGCCTTTGCAGGACTATTAAACCAAAAATTAAGAAAGAGTGAGGTCTAATGATCGCACTTTTTTTTCTATAAATCCCATTTTTCAAATAAATATCGATGATTCACAGTTGTTGATCTTGATTCTTCATTTTTTACCACACCCAAAATTTTGTACCCAATAAGATGTCCCCTCATCAGACCAAGCCAACCCTATACCAATCTCTCTACTCTTTTCTCTCAAAATATTAGTCTTATGCCCCGGCGATTTCATCCATGAATCCATTACACCTTGAGCAGTATTTTGTCCATAGGCAATGTTTTCTGAGCTACATAATGACTGGTACCCTGTAGCTTTAATTCGATCTCCAAACGAACTCCCATTTTTCTCGGTATGCGAAAAATAATCATTTCTTGCCATATCTTCAGCATGAGCCTGTGCCGATTGATGCAACAATGGTTGACTGGATAGTACTGAAACACCATGAGCTAATCTCACCTCATTAACTTTCGCAATAACTTCAGAAATTATACCCGAATCAGTACTTGATGAAGAACCTTCATTATTATCCGGAAAAGATTCTTTGTCAGCACGTTCATAATATTCATTTTTAAATTTTTTTGATCCAAATTGCTTACTAATTTTAGAACGAAAAAGAGCTTCTGCAGTATTGCCTCTACTATAATTACCTGCCGGATTCACATTATCATTTAGCCAATTATTTGAACTAAAAGTCTCAAAAAATGGAACAAACCAATCTTCCCCTGCCAGTGGAGCCCTAACCGACTGACTACTTGATCCACTCATCATTTTTAGAGCTTCTGCCTTATTCACAATATTTCCCGGGCGAAAATTTCCATCAGGATACCCAGAAACCCATCCTTCTGATTTGGCATAACACACATAAGGAGCAAACCAAACATTTATATCTACATCCGGAAAACATTTACGCCTCACTTTTGGAGGATTGATATCATTCCCTTTTACCAAAATCTTTAATAATTCAGCTCGATTGATAGTCTTATCCGGTTGAAAACTCCCATCAGGATATCCATTAAAAATACCTTGATGTTTAAGCCATCCTATAGCAGGAGCATTTTTGTGAATTTTATCCAGATCCGAAAACAAGTTTTCCATCATTTTTAACCCAGTCGGAACACCCTCTCTTGTAAACCCAGGAAGAGCTGCTCCATTTGCAAAAAACCTATCTCCAAACATTTTTTTGGTTTCATTATGAAATGGAAAATCTGATCCCAAATTCATGGCAAATGTCGATGATCCAAAAGCAAAAGCCCCTACAGATAAGGTGATAGCCACACGACGAACACAGTTTGTGAATTTTTTCATTTTATTTTTTAAAACAAATCAAACCCATATTACATATACTAAATACAAAAGTAAAATATTTCATAAAAATTCACACATTGCAATTTGCATTCACACATCAAATATGATAAAATAAATAGATTTATTAAAATTGTAAAAATGAAAAACAAATCAGTCGTCAAAAAAACAATATTAACTACAGCATTAGTTATGCTAATGGGAATATCGCTTCACTTACCAAACCTACAAAACCTAAAAACAGACATCTCACTATCAACATTCACCGACACAACAGATCTGCCATCATCAAACCAAAAAGCACTCAACTACTTAGCAGAAAAAAGCATAGTCATAGGAAACAACGATGGATCATTTTCACCTGACCGAAAACTAAATCGAGCAGAGGTTTCAAAAATCATAGTCTTAGCAACCAAATCAAAGATTGATACATCAGATGGACCTCATTTCCCTGATGTTAGCAAAGACGAGTGGTTTTATCCCTATATTGAAACCATGTATAATAGAGGCTGGATAACCGGATATCCAGATGGAAAATTCGAACCAGATCAAACCATTAATCGTGCAGAATTAGCAAAAATGATCGTTAATGCTTTTGAGGCACCATACAATCCAGACCGTTCATTTATCGGATATGACGTACACTCTGATGACTGGTTTTATCCATACGTCAGAGCAGCAGTAGATAACGAACTCATGAAAACTAGGGGAATATTATTTTTCCCAGGTAGTGATGTGTCTCGAATAGAAACCGTACAAACCGTTTATAATACAATGAAATTAGGGGGCACGATAAAAACTGCTGCACCAGTATTAAACAAATCCACTGGCACATTAACAATCAGAGAATCAGAAATTAATCCAAAATCATCAATCGTGCCTCACAATGCATCAGCACTTCCATATTTGGTTACAACCCTAGAAGCTAGTGAAGGTATTGATATCAATATTTCAGAATTAGCATTTCAGAGAAGGGGATTGGGAAGTAGTCATGACTTTGACCGAATATGGCTGGAAATTGAAGGAGAAAGAATAACGCATAAAAAATCTATAAGCATAAAGGATGAAGTTATCTTTTATCTAAACCCACCACTTGAAATTAAAGAAAAAACATCTATAGAGTTAAGTTTAATAGCTTCTCATGATATCACTGATGACAAAAGGAACGTTGGTCATACTAACCAATTTATTCTGCAAAACGAATCAATCAAATCAGATGCAAACAAAATAGAAGGAACCTTTCCAATACAAGGAGGCGCACTAGAAATTATAAATTATAATGTTGCAGGAGTAGTGTTTACTCCACGAGGAAATGGAGGTTATGTGTCAGTAGGAGATAGTTTCACAGAAATTGGAAAATTCCGACTCCAAAATGCAACCAGTGCGAGAAAAAAAGTTCAACTAAAAGAAATTACATTGAGAAATATCGGTAAAGCTGATCTCTACAATGACCTCGAAAATATAGAACTATACAATGCAAACCGATTGAGCGAAGGCGTACTCAATAAATCCATTCGTTTTAGTGGAGACTACCTCACATTTGAACTCAATGATATAGACATCGAGGGAGGGGACTCCATTACATTTTCAATCCGAGCTGATATCTTGTCAGACGATGGAGGACAAAGCATTCAACTGCGACTGGAAAACGCTGAAGACTTACATGCCGTGGAATCTGGATCTGATTTTGGGATAGCAGTGATGCAGTCATACGATAAATCAATTTCTAAATCAGCAGGAACACTCGAATCCTATACTATCAGGTCTGGAGATCTAACAGTATCTCGGACACGTGATTCATTATCAAATCAAAACTATTCACCAGGATCTCATGATATGACCTTGATGAACGTCCAAATGAATTTATCTCAGGCTATAGATGTAGATGGATTGAGAATACAACTAGGATCAAATATTATCAAAAACTCAAATGGCACAACTCTTTCTGAATCAACTAATGTAAACGAACTAAATCGACAATTTATGAATTTTCGATTATACGTAAACGATCGATACATAGACTATGTAAATACATTTAGTGGAACAAATATAGGGAATGCCTACCTAGAATTTGACAGCCGGTTTGAAATACCAGGAACATCCATATTAACCATATTAGCCGATGCCACACAAAATGCTATAAATGGAACAAAGCTTAAACTAAGATTTGAAGCAGACGACTTCATCAGCCCAGAATACGTATCAGATGGAGACATGGTACCAGATGACCAATTGATAGGTGTGGTCGAAGGATCATTTATAGAAATCAGCGAATCAAGTATTTCCGTGATTCGAACCGATGGCTACGCTGATGAATCAAGCCTGGTAATGGGAGCAAATGATTTTATGTTTATGCGATTTATATTAGATAATAATAATGTAGGACAAATAAATATTAGCTCAATCAAACTAGAAGCTATTACCGAAGGAAGTACCGCAAATTTAACGGCCTCAATTTTTGTAGACGGAGTCCAAATCGGATCATCAAAAGATCTAGGATCAAACAATACAGCCACATTTAATGATATATCACTTCCGATTTTATCCTCAGGTCAAGAAGAAGTAGAAATAATCATAAACAGTCACGCATCAGCCTCTGTTCCAGACTCATTAAAAATAAATATTGTAGAAATTTTAGCAGAAAATATAGACAGTGGACGAACCATAGAAGTTATGAATACAGAAGGAAACATAATTAGCCAAGGAAGCCCACTTGCAAGTGCAAAATTTAACACTGTTGATTCTGGAGTACTATCAGTAAGCAAGGGATCAACTATTTATTCTGATATACTAATAGCAGAAGCAACAAATCAAGAAGTACTCAAAATTAGATTTAATGCTACAGACGATAAAATAACCGTACATGAATTATCACTTATGAACGATATAGATCAGGATAACTCAGCAGATTATGATCCAAGCAACAATTCAGATGTTGAATCACGAATTAATTTTAAACTGTTTGATAACAAAGATCGACTACTAAAAGAAAAAAGAATGACCAATGGAAAAGTAGTATTTCAGCTAGGAAGTGGAGATCGAATACAAGTACCGAAAGACAACTCTACCTTTGCAACAATTAAAGTAGATTTAAGTAATATAAACCGATCAAATCAAACCGGAAAAAGATTACAACTATCCCTAGACCGATCAACAGAATCAAATGAAGGTGTAAAAGCCGTTACCCACGCAACGGGCACCGACATATCAATCCCTACATCTGGATGGGAAACGAGCACTGGAAATCTCAGCGGAGAGGAATATGTATTATATCGAAGTGAAATTGCTATTAACCATGCATCAGATCAACCACAAATATCAGGTCCATCACCTGCTTCTCAGGAAGTGTATAGATTTACAGTTTCATCACTTGGAAATTCAACTGAACTCGGAAGAGTTACTCTAAATTTGAATCTACAAGGTATGCAAAAACAAGGAGGAGCAAATTTAGCAGCAGCTGATTTTTTACTGAAAACAGTTCAGTCAAACGGATCCGTTTCATCACAAGAGGTTGGAACAATAGTTGTGAATGACGCATCTTCAAAAACAGCTCAAATCCAAATCGACTTCAACGACCAAAGGTTTAGTAAGGCAGAAACAAAATCATATGCACTATTTTTGGACAATACTGAAAACGACGGTACAGAGTCTAATGATGACACCATCAGTGTTAATATCTTAAATGACAATACCTATGTGGCCCCAGGGACTAAGGCTGATCAATTAACGAGTCAGGTTCTAGTCTGGTCAGACGAATCAGATGTACTGCATTCAGATACGACTAGTGATTGGATGAATGGGTATTTATTAAATGTTTCATCTACTTCGTTCATTAATAGGGATTGATAAAAACGAATTTATCCCCTCTATAGAAAAAATATGCACATCTTTATTCATTTCATTTTTTTCAATACCACCTTCTCCCTCAACATCTCAAAAAACACCGGAATCACA
>CAZQFO010000091.1:0-7797 GCA_964592695.1 uncultured Candidatus Peribacteria bacterium | reverse complement strand
ACAATGGAGCCAGCGATGATAGATTGATTTTATTTTTTAAAATATGGAGCCAGATAGAAGGGTGAAGATTCGGGATGACGTGTTTTTTTTAAAATTTTTTAAGACATTCTCTTATACTCAACACTTCCCAGCACACGAAAAAAGAAATTACCCCTTTTAAATTTTCATTATTTCTTATTTTCTCTCTTATCTGAATATTTCTTCTCTGATTACTCGCACCACTCCTCCCCCACCACCATATCACTAACCTCTTTGATACACTCAACAAACAACCATCCATGACATCGACCATATGCTCGAATCCCAGATTGCACCAGCGGATCAGCATGACAATAACTTTCACAATCTCGAGAATCTGTACAAATTTTTCCTTGATCTGAAGTAGGTAAATTACATTCAGGAGATGGATCTGGATACGATGAATGCCAAATTTTCCAATCTCCTCCAGCTTGCAAACAAGAGGTTTCTGTAAATGCTAATGGAGGAAGCGGGTCTATAAAAACATCCTCTGGTGTCACACCTGTATCAGCAATAATAGTAGACCTAGTAAAAAACGGATTATCGATTTCTTCAGCTATTATGATTTTGGAACCATCCTCATTAAATCGAGCATTTTTCCCAAAACCTATACGTTTAGTCTCAAGAGAGCTGATATCTTTAACGTAAATTTCTGATTCCCCACCATCACAAGTCACAATAACCAAAAGATACCGAACATCACGAGATAAAATTGGGTTTGAATACATCATCCGCCCTCCACCAGAACAAACATTCGTTCGACCTCCATTTTTTGTAAGACGAATTTTTGCCTTTCCTGGATACTGCATCCAAACATTAGTTTTTTCATCCAAAAACACTCGATACCCGGATGGAATTGGAGTAGCTAATTTATGTAATGGAGCTTTCAAGTTATTGAGAAACTCCTTTTGTTTCATTGCCTCAGTCATTTGATCTTCTACTTCTGATGAAATCTGCTGCATTAATTCAGACTGAGTGAGTCCTTCCTTTTTTTCGAAAGCACACCCAAACAGAAACACCAAACAAAAGCCATATATTAAATATCTTTTCATAACAACAAACACATTATCTGGATTAATTTGGGAATCGCAAATGTTTTGACTTACGTAAAAATTCAGATAAAAAGAAATTCACATTTCGTTAAATGCTACAAACAATTCAATCTATACCTATAAAAAAATTCCTCTGTCTAAACTGTGAATCACGATGGGAAGAAGTAATATTTGACGAATTAAATATCGATGTTCAATGTCTAAAATGCAACTCTTTTCATATCCTTCCATTCCCCGAATCAGCTATCGGACAGCATGGTTGTAATTCGACGAGCTGTAATCAAAGAATTAATAATGAATGCGGAAATTGCAAAAAAAACTGCAAAAGCTGTGAAGAATAAAACAAAAATTGATAAGGGATAAAAATTAAATAGGCTAATCAAGTTCGCTCAAGATTTATGTTAGATTTGGAAGATGTTTTGCGTGAAAAATGGGAGGCGTGGCCAATCCCACTCCGAGTATTTTTTGCGTGAAAATCTTTCAAAGATGACATGAAGATTGAGATGAAATTGGCTAGTTTATTTGATTTTTATTCCTAAACAAGGAAACTATACCACCCCTAAAATAACCACCTCAGTATTCTCATCCGACAGTTGAGATTTAGATATTTTCAAAGGATTCTCTTCCAAAGTTTTTGCCCCCATGCTTTCCACCATTTTTGGAAAATACGAAACATCCCCTCCCAAAATTGCCATTCTTGGTTCTAGTTTTTCGATTAACTCTTTTGCTATCTTCTCATTAAAAGAGTCACTAAGCACAACAAAAATAACATCGATATTTTCTCCTAATTTATCGAAAAATTTTGATTCCGGAATTTCTGACAAATTACCAAAATGCACCAAGGAAACATCATCTGTAACAACTTTATAAACTACATTTTTTGATGATGAATAAAACCCCATTATCAACGCTCCAGAGATTTCATATTCCCCAGGTAAATCGAGTGTTTTTTTTACTTCTTTGGTTTGTGATAAATTTCCCCCTCCTGAATTTGTAGCAAAATCCAAAGCAGGAAGATCTAATCCTGACATAGGATCAAAAGCAATTTTTACATCTTTTCCTTCCACTAGAAATGCACTGTTGCCGAGAAATTGAATTTTCATTTAATTTAATATTGAATGTTAATAAGATTGTTGGTAAGTTCACATACATTTGATCTACTATTTTAGTAAAACCTACTACGAGATTGATTTACTGCCGATTCACAAGAGTGAACAAAGCGAATCCTCAGGAAAATCGGCACTTTTCCGAAGATCCAACTGATAGATTGATCATTTGTTTCTGAGGAACAGTACAATGTTTGAATATGCAAACTTACGACTGTTAAACTTGCACTCCTGACAATCTTCAGTATTTTTTTAATCGGATCCTACAACAAGTTTAAAAAAATGAAAGTGATTATTGAAAAAAATGCACCAAACAAAGAAATAAGTAGAAATATTGCCCAAATGTTCACTGATCAATTTTTGTTTAAAATTCCAAATTTCACAATATTTTTTGAGGGAGGTCTAGGAAGCGGAAAAACTTTTTTTACTAAGGAAATTTTAACTCATCTAGGAGCAGTATCAGAAATAACTTCACCGACTTACACCCTCTGCAATGAATATGTATGTAAAAATAACAATATTCATGCACATTTTGATTTTTACAGATTTGAGAATCCAAGTGATTTTTTTACTCGTGGTTTTTCTGATATGGCTACAGATTCTAATGTTTCCTGCTTTGTGGAATGGACTGAAAAAATTCCATCCTCGGCTAAAGACTTATTTTCAGGAGAAAGATTTGTAGTAAAGATTGAGCATGGAGTGAGAATCGGAACACGAAAGATAAAAATTTTGCATGAATAAGTCCCGAAGCAATTAAGCAAACGGGACTTGTGTTTATTGTGGTTTCGGTTGAGATTGTTCTCGTCGATGCCATCCTCTTTTTCGAATGCCACGAAGCATCAAATATTTTAACACCCTGATAGGCCAGGTGACTTTTTTTTCCACATTTTTCTTAAACTTCTTTAGAAGCTTACCAAAAAATGTTTCTCCAATGATAGTAGTAGCTTTTTCTTCATTTGCCACTGTTTGAAGCAAGCGAATCGCCCACCTTGGTACTTTCTTTGGTAAAGGCAGGATAAAAATAAGAATCCCCGTACCAATACCAGTACAGACAATAAACACTATAAGCATCCATTTAAGCCTAAACGATACAGCCTCCCATTGCTCTTTCTTTTTACGATATCTATCCTTAAATCGCTCTTTCCAATCCTTTACCCAGATACGAATAGATGGAAAAATAGTAGGAAGAGCTAACATCAAGAGACTGAAAATCATTTTGATAATGACACGTTTAACCCCTATCATAATCATCCACAACTTCCGTCTTGTCAGTATCTCCCAACTTCTTGTCATGATTAATTCCCCAAACGCAAGCAAAGCTCCCACCATATTACCAATCCATGTATTTGGCCAGTCAATTTGGTAAGTACATCCATCGTAATGTAAACAAACAGCAACCCCCACAAGATAGATTACAATGATGTATTGAAACAAAACCGCTCCAATCTGAAAAGGCCGCTCCACCCAAAATTCTTTCTTCTTTTGCATTTTGATCTCCATTTATAAGATAAATTAGGGACTTGGAATAAAATAAGATACCAAGCTTTAATAGGATTTTTATTTGTGATCAAGGAAAGAAAGCTGAGTCATATTGGTAATATGGCGAAGTTTTCTTGACGACCTGTCCACCAAAGCCTATTGCAGAGCACAAACCTGGCGAAGGAGGAAGATCACGGATAAAAAGACATTAAAATTGGTAAGTTATTTTTTATCAAGTCCCTTACTCAACCGTTGCCGCAAAGAACATGTACGGCTTAATCAATAACAGTTGTTACAATTTAACCAGTAAAATACCTGTAAACAGTTTCCATATTAAAGTCAAGTAGTAATTATTGACAACGCTTGAAATTTTAGTAGTAAGTCCTGTGCTCTTGACTAACCTTCATGGATGAAGAGTTACATAAGGCTCTTTTACGTATCGGATTAGACAACTTCCCCCTACACTACAAGAAGGAGAATCACCCGTGAAAAAATTGTTGACCATAATTTTGGGGCTTACCGCCCTTATCTTTCAACCTTATTCCGCCCATGCCGGATGGTGGGATAATCTGGACAAAATAAAAGAAGGACTGGTAAGTGTTAATCTCAACACACCTCTTGCCAAAAACAATAAACTCATCATTTCCGCAATAGCTTGCCCAGCTTGGTCAGTATCGGATGCGGTCCTCGAACGCGATGCAAAAAAGAAAATCGCCGGAGCTTTTTCCGTTGAACGAACCAGTGCCAAATACATGGATGCCAATTTCGGAGAATCAGTCATCACCACCAGCAAGGTACAAAAAGATTGCCTACGTGTCACCTCCACTCGAATCATAACGGAAAAGACAAAACCCGATAAACGTTTGGTAAAAATTGCCAAACAGTTCTCCTCCCCAACCCTAAAGGTCTGTTACCGAAACATCCCCGGTCTCAGCTACAGCCGACGCGGAGATCCACAGGGACCATCGATCACCTTCGCAACTATGATTGCCAGTGAGATTGGAAAACCTGTAAAATTCGTCCGGATTGCCAGCGGATCTGACCGTCAAAAACGAATCGGTCAATGGTGTCATCTGGCCATGTCAACGTTTACGTGGACAGATGAACGAGCCAAATGGGCAGCAGACAACAAGCATGCTCTGTCCGATTTTTACTACACGGGCGGTTTGGTAGCAAAAGGAATCAATCCTGAATTCACTGAAATCGACGCGATGTCGGAATACGATGGTCGCATCGTAGTGATCAAAACAACCACTGGTGCAAAATTTGCCAAAGATAATTTTCCTCAAGCGGAAATTGTGGTAGTCAGACGTCTCGCTCAGGTACAAGGAAAGATGATCGCCCTGGCAAAAAAAGATCCAAACAAACCCGTAATCACCGTTCACGACGAAATGCTCCTGGCGGGGTTTGACGGATACACCCCGATTATGGTTGAAGGAATGGAGCTTCTGACAGAAGCTGACAACTATGTTGTCATCATTGACAAGGACGTAGCATTCCTCAAACCCTTGATCGACGATGTGATCACAACCCAATCGGTACAAGATCTTTACTTCGAAGCCGCCGGTCGTTAACACCACCAAAACAATCTAATCCGATAAAACCGATCCCCTTACGCATGGAATGAGTAAGGGGATTTTTACCTCTAAAAAATCTCCGTCCCAGTGTTTCGGGACGAAGGTTTTAATTTCAACTGAACGATTCATTTCATCACTCAGAAAGCTGATTTTCTCCATACCATCTTTCGTGTATACGCCAATACTCCCCATGGTTCTTTTTTTGATCTCGAAGATCAATAAGAATATTGTCAATTTCGACTTTTAGATCTGTCCAAACCGGAAATACAAAACCATAGTCATGCCTTTCAAATACTGGTCCAGTTATAATAACATCATCTTTCCAGGTAATATATTGAAGCACTGGTGGACGATCATAAACAACCAGATCGACATCTTCACTGTGGAGGGGAGCAATTGAATAGTATACATCAAATCACCACAGCCCACTTATAGGAACAAATCACGAAAGCCCAAAAAAACCTTTGCAAAAACAAAGAAATGGCTTAATAATAAGGGTAAACAGGGTTTGCTTAATCGGAGTTTGAAACAATTTCAAAGGCTTATTTCTCAGAAATCTCTCATTAAACAAAACAGATTAGAGCCCTTATCTGTCGCCCTTAAAGCCTTTTGTGTACTACTTGATTACACCCACTGTGGAGCATCTCAAAAGCTTCTGAAACATCTACTACAGCAATTGTTTCGACTCCGTATTCAATCAGAAAACGATAACTAAAGGTCCCTGCCTTAGTAGCCACCTTATAGTTCGCCAATTCATGAGCATTTCGTATTGATATTTCAGCTCTTTCTGATGCTAGGTCATTTTCTGCCTTGATCACACCAATTATAAACAATACAAGGCAGAGCGGAAGAACCACATCAAATGTTATTCCGGACCAGAATCCGGTTGGATAATTTTTTGTCTCTCTTCCTATATTCAATCTTGATTTGATGGCTATCTTCGCATCCCCCCAGCTTTTGATGGGAGAGTTTTTATTTTCCCATCGACTTAAAAGAAAAATAAGCAAACTGTAGCTCTGAAAAGCTACAAAATAAGTAAGCCCCAACTGAAGAGTTATGGGCTTCATACTTTCCCACCACCATGGAGATTTACGAGAAAGAGCCACCAAACCGGATTTCATTGTATACCTGGAATACACTAACTGTTTATTTCGCTCACTAGTCATACTGATACAACCAATTCCCATATCTACATCTCCCCTAATAACTGCTTTCATTTTTTCCGAAAAGGAATAGTACACATAATTGGTTTTCCAACCAGCTTTTTGGACAATGGTCTCTAGAAGATCTACTTCAAACCCAGATACCCGATCTTTCGAAATTAAAACGCCTTCCTCTGAAGGTACAGATCCCGTAATATTAGTACATGTATCAAATTCACTCAATGCTACTATTATCACTTTTTTCGAAACATGATCCATATTCATGGAAACTCGCAAACTTGTATTTTTTCGAATCTGTCCTGCATAACTCAATCCATTCCTCCCAATCAGGAGAAATCCAATCAGTACTATGACAAATATATTTTTCACGGTCTTCCCCTTTTGGATTTAAGATTATGTAAAATAAAAGAATCATACAATTGAAATATAAAAGAACGACTCTAAGTGTGAAATATCACCTCAAAGTTGATTTTTTGCAGGGGCGACTTAGTTTGTCGCCCCATTTATTTTTCTCCCCAGTTGGTTATGGAAAAGGAATTAAATCAAAACTTATGAAAAGGAAAACATAAGCCGTTGAAAAAACAAGAATAACAGCATTTTCAACAAGTGTCATATTTGACTCCTTACGAAATAACCAGATTCCGGTAACCAACAAGGCTAAAACAAGTATCCCTGAAGTTACATTTTTAAATGAAAAGACCATATAACTGAGAACCAAAACTGCACACCCCAAAGCTACTGTGATTTTCCAACGTGCATTTTTTTGAATCTCCTGTTTCATTTTAAACCAAAAACCATTATATGTACTAGTCATAAATTTTCTCCTTTTTCCACGTTAGCAGGGAGTCGACACCGAGCCGATCCTGCAGATCAATTTGATCGCGAATTAAGACTACGATGCTGACGACTGCTAACTTATTAAATTGTAAAAGAACACTAATTGTTTTTTTTAAGGTATTACTTTTTTTTAGTATATCGGAATTTCAATCTTCTTCGTAAATCCTGTAAATGCAGCAGTATTGCAACTACTAAGGAGTTGCACTAATAGATTAGCATTGCTGAAATCTTAGATTTCAATCTTTCGCCGTTAGGCTATTGTTCGAGATTGCCCCATATAAACAGGTTCCAATCCGTTTCCTATCGCAAACTGTATGATTCCAAGAAGCGGAAGAATCACAAGTGGATCCCCTCCTCCATGTTGATACATAACTGTAGGAGGAATTACTGCAAGAATCGAACCGTAGGTTGGAAGATAATTGAAAGCAAATATCACACCTGCCCAAAGATAGGCATGCTCTACTTTCATAAAATACATTAGCCAATAACTCAGGAAAGCCGTAACAAGACTTGTTCCTGACTTAAGTATATCGGAATTTCAATCTTCTTCGTAAACCCTGTAAAT
>CAZQFO010000090.1:2705-7814 GCA_964592695.1 uncultured Candidatus Peribacteria bacterium | reverse complement strand
CACAGCCTTATCAACCATAACAAATAATCCACTTTTCTCGTTCCCAAGCTCCCGCGGTGTAGACACAAGAGAGAGGTCCGATAAAGGATATTTAGAAGCCCCCCCTAAACCACAACCTTCTCCGCTTTTTGTGCCACCTCCACCAACTTCGCAAAAACCTCCGGATGATTTACCGCCAACTCAGAAAGATTCTTTCGATCTATCTCCATCCTAGCATGAAGCCACCTGTTTTTGATATCAGAATACCGCAACCCCTGGGACCGCAACACAATAGAAATTCTAGTAATCCAAAGCCTTCGAAAATCTCTTTTCTTTTCCTTTCTCCCTACATAAGCATGTTGCCCGGCTTTCATCACAGCCTGATTTGCCAGACGAAACGTAGAATGACGCTTACCTCGATAACCCTTTGCGGCTTTTCGAATTTTGTTATGTCTTGCTCGAGACGCGGAACCGCCAGTAACTCGTGTCATAGGTATTCAAAATTAAAATTTTTATAACGCTAAAAAAATCCTCATTAACTAAATCTTTAGAAGCCGGGACAAAGTCTTCACATGCCCAGCCGGAGCACTCACCCCGAGCCTTCCAAACTTCTTTTGTCGTTTAGATTTTGAACTAAGCAAATGGTTTTTACACGACTTCTGAAACATAATTTTTCCAGATCCAGTTACTTTTGTTCGCTTCTTAGTACCAGAATGAGTTTTTTGCTTCATTATTAAGATATTTATGATCAGCAACAAAAAATTTATTTTTTAGTATTTTCAGGACCTTCCCCTTTTGTCTTATCCGGCCTTAGGATAGCGATCAACTGATGTCCTGATGTTTTCGGCTTTTGATCAACCGCTGCTACACCTGAGAGCGACTCGATAAACGCATTCAGCTTGTCAAATGCCAAACTCAAATGTGACCGTTCTCGCCCCTTCATAACCAACTGAATCCTAACTGAATGCCCTTTTGTGAGGAACTCCTCTGCTAATTTTTTTTGTCGTTCCAGATCACCTGGACCAATTCGAAACGTCAATCGGATTCCTTTGGTTTCACTCGGTTTATTTACTTTCTTTGCATGCTGATCCTTTTTTTTCTGTGCATACAGCATCTTTCCATAATCAATAATCTTACATACCGGAGGAGTCGCTGTCGGCGAAATTTCTACCAAATCTAACTCCTCTGCTTTGGCTTTTTGTAATGCCTCCTCCAAATCCACCACCCCAATCTGTTCTCCCTTTTCATTCAAAAGCCTTACGCTTTTCGCTCGAATTTGCCGATTAATACGATAACGAACTGACGGTTGCCAGATTTGACTCCTCTTGCGAAAGCCTTTGTATGTACCTTTTATTTTCTTGAGAATGATGAAAAACCTGTCGGATTGTATTGAGCAAATAGGTTTCTGTCAAATCTTTATGGTACAATTTTTACCACAAAAATGAGTTGCTATCTATAACAGAAATGATATAAGATCTATCGCATGTTAGAAATTCAAACCAATGATAACAACCCCATTCTCAGAGTAATCTGCAAAAAAGTTGATAACTTTGACATACCCCTTATCAAAAACATAAAAGAAATGGCAGAAACTATGCTCGCACCCGACCCAGAAACAAAGGTCAAAGGAATTGGCATAGCAGCTAACCAAGTAGGAATAGATGCCCGAATTATATTGATAACGCTGAATATAAACACTAAAAAAGATCATAAAATTTTACCCCTTATCAACCCTGAAATCATTGAAGTCTCTGAAAAAAAAGTAGTAATGGAAGAAGGCTGCCTAAGCGTGCCAGGTAAATTTGCAAAAATATCAAGACCAGGAAAAGTTAAAGCACGATGGCAAAATATGCAGGGAAAATGGTGTGAAAAAAAATTTGAAAAATGGGATGCCCGAATATTCCTTCATGAATATGATCACCTAGAAGGTATTTTGTTTACAGATTACCTAAAAAAGAAATCATAAAATTGTAATACCTAAAACCCAGGACATTTAATTCTGTATCAATGTCACGAACCATTACTATTAGTTTTTATAATTTTTTTCGAACCCCATTTCACTCACCTTTTGCTATACAAATTTTTAGCTTAGGCATATTAGTATTCTTTGTAATGAGTTTTAGCCCTCCTTACATCTTAGAACAAGGAGAACGTTTTGATGATTATTTTTTGGTAGAAAAACAAAAATTCCCAATTATTGAACCTGGATTTTTAAATAATAATGTAGGCGTCAACACAGCCGGATTACGAGAAGTATTGGTTGAGGACGAAAACGGAAACCTCATAAAAAAAATTCAACCAAGAAAAAGAGAGACGGTTATTGCATATATCGTCAGATCTGGAGATAATATCTCAAAAATATCCCATAAATTTGGATTAAAAGTGTCCTCTCTATTATGGGGCAATGATTTAACCGTAAAAGAAGCACTACACGTAGGCCAAAAACTACGAATTCCTCCTACTGATGGAGTCTTTTATAGAGTTAAAGCGAGAGATACACTTGGTGACATTGCAAAAGCACACAACACAGAGATCCCAAAGATTTTAGTTTATGACAACTCTTTAAATAAACAACCGTTAAAAATTGGTCAAGAAATATTTATTCCAAATGCACAAAAAAGTTTCGTTCCACAAAAACCACCTACAGCATACCGTCCAGGATCAGAATACCAACGAGTCGAATCATTGGGATATGTACTTCGTCGCCCAACAAAAGGGGTTCTGACCCAAGGATTTCATGGAAGACATTATGCCCTGGACATTTCAAATAAATTAAATACTCCAATTTATGCTGCTGCAGATGGAGTGGTAATTGAATCAAAATCCGGATGGAATTACGGATACGGAAAACACATAATCATCGATCACGGAAATGAGATAAAGACCCTATATGCACATAATAATATTAATAAAAAATTTGTCGGAGATACAGTAAAAGCAGGAGAATTGATAGCCCTAATGGGAAATACTGGAAACGTATGGGGCCCAACTGGTATCCATTTACACTTTGAATTACATATTCGAGGAAGAAAGGTGAATTCAGGAAATTATTTTTAATATAATTTCATTCCTCTTGAGCTTTTTCAATTTCCGTAACAACTCCTGCATCACCAATCAAATAATCATCTAAAACCGCTGAAACCTCTGCCTCTCGAACAATTTTAATTAATTTTTTCACTAATTTTACGGGATCAGATGAAAAAACCATTCTTGGTGTTACTTCTCTATGACAAAATTTTAAAATCTCTTTGATATGATCAGCAACTCCACCATTTCCCGTCAATATGCCAATAGGCTTACCTTCATCATAAGCTACCGTAAATTCGTTTAATGTCCCCGTCCCTCCTGGTAAAATTACCACACCATTACAGGAACGGATATTTAGTATATCTCTTTCCATCAACCCTTTTCCCGTAAATAAAAATGAATCATAGTGTGCAATAGGAGATTTGTATTTATGAAGATGTGAAACAATAGAAATCGCCGGAGATACCCCAAATGTTTCCCCTTTCATTTCTTTTGCCCCTTTAGCTGCTTCATCTGGCAAACCAGGACATGCCCCATTTACTAAAATACATTTGTTTTTTGCGATTTGCCGTCCAACTTCACGAGAAGCCTCAACAGCTTTTTCATTTCGCATTAAATAACCAGAAGCGGATCCCATTACACCAATTCTAGGAATGTAGTGTGGAATTACATCGAAGATGTTTTTTGTTTTCATTTTAAAATAATTAAGAAATAAGAAAACTAAATATTATTATATAGAGAAAAAATGACCTTCCTTTGTATGAATTTTTTTACGATGAAAAAGATTTAATACGATAACAAGAAGTATTAATAAAAACGGAACAACAATAATTGACTTTTCAAACTCAAGTAAAGAATTAAAAATAGCATGAACTGCCATAGCTAAAAACATACCTTCAATCATTTTTTCATCATGAAAAATTGTTTGTCCTTTCAAATGAATTATTTGTTGTAATTTATTGATAATTAAGTGTTGTTTTCTGGAATATTCAGACAAATAAATTTCTTCAGAAAATCGAGCAATTCCATAAAAATACCCAAGAATTGCAGAAAAGCATACATGAGCAATAACAGAAACTGTTGATCGCATAAAAACAAACCAAATCATACTAGTTCCGGAGGCACCATTTGCCCATACTTTTTCAAAATAGAGTATATTTTCAACAAAGACAAAGCCCAAAGCAATGATAATAGAAAACTCAATAGCATCATCTACAGATCTAATTTTATCATCATCTGTAAAACGGAGCACAAGATGTTTTACATACTCTTCTAACATCCCAACAATCACAAAAAACCAAACCAATGAAGAGAAAGCAGTCGAAAACAAAAAGGCAACTAGTCCACAAATAACTCCAATCACTATAAAAAAAGCTGGAGACTCCCATATTTTTTTTGCCTTTTCTTTAAAAATTTTAACAGAATTATCTCCAGAAAAAACTTCAAGAATAAACATCATCATCGCTACCAATAAAAATAGTCCAACTGCAACAAAGGCATGAACGGTGGTATATGCTAAAAATTTTGAAACTACAGGCGAATCGATAAGCGCTTTTAGATATTCAAATATATTGATGTGTTCTAGATAAGCGATGGTGTGGTCCCAATATTTTTCATATAGCTTAATGGGAATTACAGCTAACATACCAGCTACAAAAGTAAGGGCAACATAACTCTTTTTTTCTGGCTGACGTTTTAGAAAAAACCAAAGCCATCCCAAAATTGGGATTAAACTTACGATTCCAAATCCAGCTAGTTGAAATTTATCCATAATCTGACCATTATAACACATCTATTTACATAAATCAAAGGAAACTGCAATAAATAGCAGCAGTAAATGGTCACTGACCTAAAATATTAAAAAAACTCCGTAAAATTTTTAAACTTAAACTCAGGTTCAATAGTCTCGAAGAGCTATTGAACCACAATCTACAAGATATATACTAAAAATATACCATCACCTCAAATTGCCAAAAAAAATGAAAAGACAACGCGCTTTTTTCACGCACAAAAAAAACAAACACGAACCATACTAATACAAACCTTTCAAACTCAGGTTCAATAGTCTCGAAGAGCTATTGAACCACAATCTACAAGATATAT
>CAZQFO010000090.1:0-2605 GCA_964592695.1 uncultured Candidatus Peribacteria bacterium | reverse complement strand
GCCAAAAAAAATGAAAAGACAACGCGCTTTTTTCACGCACAAAAAAAACAAACACAGCCCATCCTAATACAAACGAATTTTTAAAATTCTCCCCCACTACTCATACCTCACAAAAGGAAGCAAACCCATAAAACGAGCCTTCTTAATTGCCGAAGCAAGCTGTTTCTGCATTTTTAATGACGTTCCCGTTCGAAAACGACTCTGAATAGATCTATAATAAGTAATGTATTGCGAAAGTAGAACCGGATCCTTATAATCAATATAAGTAACTCCAGATTGTTTAAACGGACAAATATACTTTTTTGGCTTTGGAGGCATTTTGAAAACAAATTAAAAACTAAGTAGGAAGTATGAACTTTAGAGATCCAGTGAGGAATCATTAATGATTTCATCTAATTTTTTATCTACAGAATCCTTTTTCACCGGCTTCTTTGGTTCTTCTTTTTCTATTACCTTCTTTTCTGCATCTTTTGTTGCCGGCACAACCACAGATTCCTTCGAAGATTGAGGAATTTCTTTTTCTGAGACTGTTGTAAGTTTTTCTCTTGTTGGAGCTTTTGGCTCTGGAGTTGTTTCTTTAGGTCTTTTGGAAGCCGCTTCTTTATCCCGTAAAACGGCATATTTTTGAGGGACTGGTGCTTTTAGTGTTACAGTAGTAACCAAAAACCTAACAATATTTTTATCAAGGTTCCATTCCTTTCTTAATTCATCTACTTTTTCAGGACTAATCTCAAATTGAATCACTTGATAATAACCCCATTTTTGTTTGTTTATCATATACGCAAAACCACGAACTCCCCAGAAATCTTCAAAAGTAATCTTTCCATTAGCATCTCCTATTTTCTTTTTCAGCGATGCATCAATTTCTTTTTCAACTTCAGCTTCACTAAGCTCGTTACTAAAGATAGCCATAACTTCGTATTTGCTCATGAGTGAAAAATTTCAAAATAATTCCTAAACGGAAATAAAAATCGACTGTCAGCGTAATAAAAAAATATAGTTTGGCAAGCTTTTTTACTTTTATCAGTTTTTTTTATTTTTTGCGTAATTATAAAGGTTGTATTATCAACTTCACAACAACTCCTTTGTCAGAAAATATTTTCTATTTTCTCTCCCAAAATATTGGCAATATCTGGAGCAAAAAGACTTTTAACACGAGTCAAAAACTCATGACTAAATTCATTTTTTGGTAGTTTGGCAATTTCATTATTTAAAACCGAAATTTGATCAATTCTCAATTCTTCGTTTTGAACTTTTCTTAAAAACGCTACAGCATATTTTTGTAACAAAACATTTCCGTCATTCTTTTGAACATCAGTCCCAAATGCAAAAAGTCTTTTTAGTAATACATAACGATCAAATGTGATCACCCCTGATGCAGGTGGTACAAATGTCAATCGGTTATAATTGTTTTGAAGAATTGCAAATAGCGATTCAATCGCTTTTGCCTCCAATAATATTTGAGAATTTCCCGTTTTTTCTTTCAACATAGGAAGAATTTCTCCAATTCTTATAGTATCTAGATTTTTTCTTCGTGAAATTTCGAGATTTCTGGATGAATACAAAACCTGAACTATAGACTGATAAGTTCTTTTAGCAGAAGCAAGATCTCCTTGTGCAGCATTTTCTTCACTTGAGATCTTGTGATCGACAGCCGTCAATATTTTTGATCGAGCAATAATTAACTTTGATTCTATGGCTCTAATCTGCGTATCCGAAAGCAATAAATCCTGAGGAATAGCTTCATAGCCAGGCAAGATAGTGTCAGTTCTTAAAACTAACTCATCCCCTGCATCCAATGATACTTGTTGATCATTCAAATCAAAAACAAGAACTTGATTTTTTTGAGGAACAATTTTAGTTTCCCCACTTTCAGAAACACGTACCTGAAATGTTGCTCCTGGAAGACTCTCTATAATACCTCGTTTCGTAATAATTTCCCCCCCTCGAAATGCTTCATTTTCCAAATTCCCTGATTCAAGATACAATTTTTGTTGCCCTGCCACCTGAAAAAAAGAACCATGTTTAGCCGTTGATATTAACTGATTGGGGAACACTACCTTAGCTTCCGCACTATTTCCAACTCGCACAAAATCACCTATTTTTAAGTGCATTTTTTCTTTTACCAAAATCGTCTTATCATCTCGGATAACTTCAACAGGTCCAAATTGCGAGATAATAGTACCAGCCTGAATATCTGAAGTCGTTCCTGGAAAAAATGAAACAAATGAAAAAACAACAGCAACTGATACCAATGAAGCAATAGTTCGAGCAGACCAAAAACGTGTTAAAACTACTTTCCACAAAGATTTCTGCGATATCTCTGCAACATAAGCATTTAATATTCTTTGTCGAGTGTCAGATGATGATAACCTTTCCTTTTGCACATTCAAAAAGAAATTTTTAATCCGCTGTTCAATATCAAAGGACTTCATGAAAAAATTTTAACTAAGAAGCTGACAAAAGACTAAACGAACTCATTTCAGTTTTGTTACAAAAACAACCTAAAAAAATCAGAAATACAAACATTGAGGGTAATTCCTTTTTTCGTGTGCCAGGTGGTTATGTAGAAACCAAAAAGCGTGATCACTCACTGGGGGAATTC
>CAZQFO010000089.1:0-7834 GCA_964592695.1 uncultured Candidatus Peribacteria bacterium | reverse complement strand
ATGACATGAAGATTGAGATGAAATTGGCTAGTTTATTTGATTTTTATTCCTAAGGCGTAGGAGTATGTCATAAACTCACTTCTTTTTTCACACTTTCCGTGACTCCTGATTTTTTTACCTGTTTTGTATATAGCTGGATATAAGCTTTTCCTTTCGTATTTTTGGGAATATGAAATTGTGCCGATCTCCCAACGGGCTCAAACCGATGCATGTATAATACGTTTTCTCCCTGACTCATTACGATTTCCGCCCATGCAATATCAGAAGGCTTTGGAAAAATCAAATCTACTGAGATCACATTTCTGAGCGTTGTAACTTTGGAAATAACTGGTTCTGACTCACGAACCAATTTTTCTCGTACAAAATGAACAACAATTGACTTCTCGGTTAAATTATCATATTCATCCCAAGCCCGAACCTTAATAAAGTGTTTTCCCAATTTTCCATTTGCAGTAAAATTTTGCTGATAAGGCGGTGCTGATTTCTCTCCAATAACAACATCATCAAACAAAAATTCAACTCTTTTAACTCTCGACTCATAATCTTTTATATCCGCTAAAATTTGCCCCATGGAATTCAGCGGAATTCTTTGATTTCCCAAAGGCCCCCAAAAAACAATATCCGGTCCATCCTGGTCCCCTTCAATTCGAATCTCTATCTCGGCTTCCCCTATATTTAATAACTGATCAATCGCAACGGCTCGAATAATGTGTGTTGATCCAAGTTTTACAGACTTTGGAATTCGAAATCTTCCTTCCCATGGTACTTTTAACGATTCAGAAATAAGTACATCATCAAAATAATACTCGACCCCCTTCATTCCAAATTTTGCAGATGCCGCAACACGCACTTCCACTTCCCCCGGAGCTAAGCTTCCTCCGTTTCGAGGTGATAATATGGAAATATTTGGTGCATTTTTTTGGGTAAATGCATTATGAACATCGTCTACTATTATGCGACTTCTTTCGGAAAGCGGGGCAAATGTACTAACTCGATAACGAGGAGATTCCTTTTCTATCCCTGCCTCATTTTCATCTGTCTTTTCTTTATCTTTTTCTATATCCTCTTCACTATCCATAATCATCCCAAGAGAAGACATAAACCGAGGATGCTCCTTAATCCATTCCTCCACTGGAGCTGCCCAGTTTAGCATATTTGGACGAACAGATGCAAGCTTAAGCACATGCTTTTGGGTTCGAGAATATAAGGGGGTAAATCGACTCACCTTTCGACCGGATATTTTATCAATTTCTACCTGCTCTACAGAATCATCTAATTCGTTTGGTACATAAGAAGGAGCAAAAACTTCTTCACGTACTAATTTGGGTGGAGTCAAATCAGTAGCCAACTTCCCCGAAAACTTATTAACTTTTCGAGATTCTAGCTCTACATCTGGATAAGTTTTTTCAACATCGATCCCATTTTCAATTAGTATTTCGTGAGCATCCAACATAAATTTTTTCCAAATGGGGGCGGCAACAGCAAGACCCGTTGCTCCTGGTTTCATAGGCTCTCCACGATTATTTCCTACCCAGACGCCTGCTACCAAATGTGGTGTAAATCCAATGGTCCAAGAATCACCAGGAACGGTTATATTTTTGGGATTTTCTTCGTCATCCTCCTCTTCCTCTTCGTTAAATTCTGGATTTTCTATGGACCGATTTGAAGTTCCTGTTTTTGCCCCATTGTCCCATTTCCCGAGTTGTAAAAGCTTATTCCAGTCAAACCCCTCTGTAGTCGGCCTCGTGGTTTCGTCTGTAATTATGTGTCTCACCAAAGACACCATTTCTGCAGCTGGGCCTTCTTTTTTATTTTTTTCCACATCAAGAACCTCTAACACCTCTCCATTTACGTCATGAATTTCCAAAATAGCCGATGGATCATAAAAACTTCCATCTCGAGCAAAAACCTGAAAAGAATTAATGTGAGATAGAGGCTCCACTTCTGCCACCCCCACACCCAATGCTATCCCATGAAAACTAGCATCTCCTTCATATTTTATACCTACTTTTTCGGCTAATTTCAATATATTTTTAGGATCGGCTAGATAAGCCGCTTTTATCGATGGTATATTTAAACTCCTGTTTAATGAGTCCCGCAGAGAAACAGGGCCTAAAAAATTCCCATCGAAGTGTTGTGGTTTATAGTTGCCCCCGAAATCTGTTTCTACATCAAATACAACCGTAGAAGGTGCGTATCCCTGCTCAAATGCAGCAGTATAAACAAGCGGTTTAAAACTGGATCCCGGCTGCCTACGTGCTGTCAAAATATTTACTTGTCCATCATTTGGAGTGTCAAAATAATCTTTTCCCCCAACAAAAGATAATATCTGACCATTGTCCGGATTGATTGATATTAAAGCCGCATTTTTAGCTCCATAAGTAGCTTCATAATGAGCAGTTTTGTCACTGATTGTTTTTTCTGCCAATTCTTGGAGATTGGGGTCCAACGTAGTATAGATTTTGAATCCCCCTTGCTTTAGCATCTCTTTTCCATATTTTTCTTCCAATTTTTCCCTCACATAAAACACAAAATGAGGGGCCCTAATATCTGTCCTATAAGTCTTAAATTTGATCTCATTAGCCTCTGCCCATGCGGTCTTAAACTCCTCAAAAGTAATTTTTTTTAGATCTAGCATCCGCTGCAAAACCAAATCTTTTCGCCCCTTTTTAAAAACTTTTTCTCCAGAGGCTTCGTCAACTTCATAAAATCCCATGAGTAAGTTTTTATTTGACCCATAAGGCGAAAACCTAGTCGGTGCCACTGGCAAACTTGCCAGCACAGTTGATTCTGCAATGGTAAGTTCTCTTACTGATTTTCCAAAAAATGTTTTAGCCGCAGCTTCTACTCCATGTGCATTATGTCCATAAGGAATTTTATTGAGATACATTTCCAATATCTCATTTTTGGTGTAATACCATTCGACTTTCATAGATAATAAAATCTCATTAAACTTTCGAACCACGGTTTTTTCTCTTGTTAAAAATGAATTTTTTACCAATTGTTGCGTAATCGTAGACCCTCCTCTCGCCGTACCAATCCGAAAATATCGATTCAATACAGCCTTAACTATCCCTCCTATATCGAAGCCAATATGATGATAAAATTGATCATCTTCAATAGATATTGTTGCATCGATCATCCATTGTGGAATTTCTTCTAGGGGAACATATTCTCTATTTTCATCCCCATGAATCACATATAGCACATGATCATTTGGATCATTTTCTGGATTTAGAGCTCCTCGATCATAAATTACTGTTGATTCGGAAAACTGTAATTCTGCAGCATTCTCAACCGAAGGTAAAAAATACATAGAATACACAAAAACCCCAGCACATATAGACATCATAAACCCTAAAAAGTACCACATCCATCTACTTTTTTTGGGTGGTGGCTTTGGCTTCGAACAAAAAAACGATTTTAATCGCTTCCACCAGGATGGAACTTTGCGAATCTTGCGAATGTGCATTCCTCTCAAAATTTAGTGATACATTTTTTTTTTGCAAGTTTTTGCTTGACAAAGAAAGCAATACTCAAAAAATCACTACTAAAATCCCACCACCAGAATTATCAATTCACAATTTCCAATAAATGATCAATTTAATAATTTTCAAACAATAAACATAACCGCTACGATGAATTAAAAAATGATCCATCTTCGTTGCACTACGACGTGACAAGTAATAATGAAAGAAATGAAAATAGATAAAGGAAAAAAAATTCATTTTGCCTTCTTTTGAAAATTGATTCATTGTAAATTGAATGAAAATTGATCATTGATTATTGGTAATTACTCCAATCCCGTACCATGAAAACAACAAGCAAATTGGCTCTATAAAAAAGATAAGCTAAAATGATAGATCTTCGCCAAGATGTATTTTTTGACTTTTCGTGCTGATTACATAAGTTTTTTTTGTAGACTTCTATCATTAATCAATTACAAAATGAGAATCCTAACAGGAATGCAAGCCAGTGGAAACCCACATATAGGAAACTATTTTGGGATGATGAAACCTGCAATACAATTGCAAAATGAAGAGAAAGACGAATATTTTTATTTCATTGCAGATCTTCATTCTTTTGTTTCAAACCAAGATGCTGTGATTTTTAAAAAAAATCAAAATAACATTGTTCTAGATTGGCTTTCTGTTGGCCTTGATCCAGAAAAAGTCGTGTTTTATCGACAGTCTGATATTCGTGCCCATACAGAGCTGATGTGGTACCTACTCTGTTTAACACCTATGGGACTCCTCGAAAGAGCTCATTCATTCAAGGATAAAACGGCAAAAGGAATCGAAGCTACTGCAGGACTATTTACATACCCCATACTCATGGCAGCAGATATTCTGCTTTATGATGCCGAAATAATCCCAGTAGGAAAAGATCAAAAACAACACGTCGAAATTGCTCGTGATATTGCTCAAAAATTTAACCATAGATTTGGAGAGACCTTTGTGTTACCAGATGCAAGCATAAAAGAAGATGTAGGAACTATTTCCGGACTTGATGGACAAAAAATGTCTAAAAGTTATGGAAATACAATCGATATTTTTGCAGAGGAAAAAACTATGAAAAAGAAAATCATGTCCATAGAAACTGATTCAAAAGAGATGGGAGACGTTTTGGATCCAGATAATTGCTTGGTTTTTCAGTTTCATGAACTCTTTGAAAATCCAGACCTGGAAACACTTCGTAATCAATACAAAAATGGAGAAATAGGATACGGTGGCTCCAAATCACAACTTTTTGAACTGATATGGGATTATTTTGCAGAGGCCAGAACAACCAGAAAAAAACTAGAATCAGAACCCGGTCTAGTGGAAGAAATTCTCTGGAAAGGAGCACTAACCGCCAGTGAAATTGCTGAAGAAAAATTGGTAAAAGTTCGAGAAAAATTTGGACTTGTTGCTCATCATTTGGGAAGTTAGGGATAAAAATATTGAATCCTAATGAAGGCTAAAGCTCGATCTTTAGCCTTCCAATTATACATTCGTCTACTTTTCATCGGACGCTTCAATCTTTTCTAACTCCAATCGATGAGAACCTAAATTAATTTCTAATATTTTTCCGGATAAAGATTTTCCTTCTTGAATTTTAAGCTTTGTGTGATCATCCACCCCAAATGATTCAAGGGAAAATAAACCCTGAACATCAGATGTTACTTCAATAAAAACTCCATTTTGATTCCACCGAACGACTTTACCGGAAACGACATCTCCCACAGCAAAATCTTTAACCTTATCTTTCCATGGATCCTCTGTTAATTTCTTAACAGAAAACGATAACTTGTGCCCTTCTTTTCCAATAACCAACACTTCTATTTGATCTCCAATAGAATACTTCTTTGCAGGGTCTGAAATATGTCCCCAATCCAATTCTGATAAATGAACAAGTCCTTCGACTCCACCAAAAGATACAAAAATTCCAAACTTCATTACACCAGAAACCGTCCCCTTCACCACATCTCCTTCTTTTACCTGTGCCATTGTTTGTTCTATCTGTTCATCATGTGCAGCCTTTTCGGAAATGATAACCTTGCCTTCTTCTCGATCCACATTAATCAAACGTACCGCAAAATTTTTCCCAATATGTTCTTGTAATCGTTTCAATATAGCGGTTCCACTTCCATCTTGTACTCGAGGATAGTTAAGCGGAGTTAACTGAGAAACAGGCAAAAAAGCCTTTAACCCTTTGTATCGGGCCATAAGCCCCCCTTTATTCGCTTCTTCAATCTTAACTTTAAAAATTCTTTCCTCCTCAAGCATCGTATTTAGCTCTGCCCACGTCGCATCTTGAGAAGCCCTTCTCAGAGACAACACAACCAACCCTGCCTCGTTTTCTGGGTCAATAACAACCGCCTCCAGCTCTGTTCCTGACTGAATTTCATCAGCCGAAACCTCATAACTAAGAGCTTCTTTTTTGGTAATAACTCCGGTCGTTCCTCCTGGAAGCTCAAGTAAAATCTGAGAAGGATTAGCATCTATTACAGACCCTTTAACCGAATCTCCCGTACGAAACAAAACCACTCCAGTACCATCTTTGGCCAAGAGAGTATCCATTATATGTGTCATAATATAAAACTCGACGCTTTAAATTATATAATATTACAGCTTTTTGATCACATTACCTGCGTCGATTTTTGTGATAACCGATCAAAAAAGCTATCACATATTAAAAAAAACAATCAACCTGTCAAGAATTATAACTTGATTTAAAATAAAAACAGGTGTATAATGGTGTGATTTACAATTTCTTAATTAACTAAGAAATGAAAAAGATCACAAAAAAAATCGGCAGCGTATTAGAGAAACTAGGAAAAAAGAAAACAAAGAGATCCTATTGGGGATATGTCATCGGAACCATAATAGTCCTCATCCTATGTGGAACACTCTATTTGAATCCGGATTTATCGAAAAACTTAAAAACCTCGTCTTTTACAGATATTGAGAAACAATGGTGTGAGAAAGGGGGTGGGTATTGGGATCCTGTGGGATTAGGTGGGTGTGGGCAACAAAAAAACAAAGCTGATATTCCCTCTTATAGAGACAAAGATTAAATATCTTGCATAACAAAGTAGGCTTAGGAATAAAAATCAAATAAACTAGCCAATTTCATCTCAATCTTCATGTCATCTTTGAAAGATTTTCACGCAAAAAATACTCGGAGTGGGATTGGCCACGCCTCCCATTTTTCACGCAAAACATCTTCCAAATCTAACATAAATCTTGAGCGAACTTGATTAGCCTATTTAATTTTTATTCCTTAAGTGTAATTACCGGATCATGTTTGCAACATGATTCTATAGGGGGATTATATGTCTACATTTAATTTGGACCACACCCGCTCTAGATTAACAAATAAGGAGATTAGCATGGTTGTGAGTATGATTTATTCGTTTTTATGTGTGTAAAATCACTTTCCCCCTCCTCAAAAAATCATACAATGCAGCTACTATGAACAAAAAAGACACCAACTCTCGCATTCTCAAACTCCGAGACCAAATCCTCCGGGCTAATCAGGCATATTTCAATGAAAATCGTGAAATTATTCCCGAATCTGTTCGGGATCAGATGAAAAAGGAGTTGATTGAACTGGAAACAAAACATCCGGAATTAGTCACTCCGGACTCCCCCAGTCAACGTGTCGGAATGCCTCTAAAAGGAAAGCTCCCCAAAGTTTCTCACAAAACTGCGAAATTCTCTCTTTCGGATGCTTTTTCTGATGCAGAGTTAATTGAGTTTGATACGCGTGTAAAACGGTTTTTGAAAGTTGAAACAGTAGAATATAGCTGTGAATTAAAGATCGATGGACTCAATATAACCCTCTGGTACGAACAGGGGAAACTCACAAAAGCACTGACTCGCGGCAATGGAAAAATAGGGGAAGATGTAACGCATTCAATTCGCGCCTGCGAAAACGTCCCTCTGAAACTTTCCGAAAGCATTGATCTGGAAGTCTCTGGAGAATGTTTCATCGCAAAACAAGACTTCAAAATGCTAAAAGAAAAATATCCGGATGAAGATTATGCAAATCCCCGAAATCTGTGTGCCGGTAGCGTGAGACAACTAGATCCATCTGTCGCTGCAGAACGAAAATTGCGGCTATTTCTATACGAACTAGGACAAAACAAGATCGAAAACTCCAAATTTCAAATTCCAAATTCTCAAAAAGAGTTATTTTCTCTATTCGATGAGATCGGTCTACCACATGAACGCGAATACGAAATATGCAAATCCATTGCAGAAGTGATGAAATTCTGCAATAAATGGACAGATAAGAAAAAAAGAGAAAACCTTTTTTCCTCAGATTCTATTGCTGGCATTGATCTTCC
>CAZQFO010000088.1:0-7881 GCA_964592695.1 uncultured Candidatus Peribacteria bacterium | reverse complement strand
ATCACGCTTTTTGGTTTCTACATAACCACCTGGCACAGGATAAATGGAATTACCCGTCGAATTATTTTCTTTTGACTAAATGACTATTTGGGGAGTATAATGCGGTTAGTACTTGTGGGGTGGCAGCTCTACTTAGGCGGATACAAGCTGGGAACAGGTGCTTTTTTTTGACTTTTTCAAATTTCTCTGATACAATGCTTGCAGAAATGGCCTTCGGGCTCGTCCCGCTTCGGCGGGATAAACAATTAATCAGAGAGTTCTACACGAGCTGTCTGATTTTTTCTTTTAGCTCGTTAAATTTACTTCTCGGCATTCTTCTATCTTTCCGAACTAATCGGTTTGCATCAAACAATCTTAATTGAGAAAGAATAGCACAACTTTTAAAATGAGGATTGTACTGAAATTCAAGATAATATTTTCCTGTCTTTACCGTTTTCGTTAGTGGAACACCCCAAAACAGATGAGGACTAAACTTTCTCAAAATCACAACAGGACGAGAATAGAGTGTACCTTTCCCATCCTGTTCAAAACCAACGTTCAATCCACAAGATACGAACCAAATCTCTCTTTCATAAAAATAAACATCCCTCATCGCCTTCTTATGAATTTGAGGCTTTAATTCATTCCATTTAGTGAAGTTCTTTTCATACATGAGTAATAGTGTTTAAAGTCTGCAATGCATGACTAATACTAAAACGCTTTATCCCACAATGCAAAAGCAATTTCATTAGAAATGTACACCATCGAGTTCTGGTGTATCTTCGTTCATGGCTGTGAGTATCTTTTGACATTTCTTTTCGAGAATCCTAGTATTCTTGCGGTCTAGATTGAAGTACGAGATGGCGTGTTTGGAAATTGTAGTGTTTCGCCCACCAAAAGTTTTCGCTTCGCTCAGTTTTTGAGTAATGAGTAGTTAGTAATTAGGGACTTGGCAAAAAATAACTTACCAATTTTAATGTCTTTTTATCCGTGATCTTCCTCCTTCGCCAGGTTTGTGCTCTGCAATAGGCTTCGGTGGACAGGTCGTCAAGAAAACTTCGCCATATTACCAATATGACTCAACTTTCCTTCCTCGAATACGAAGCAAAAATCCTATCAAACCTGGAGATTTTATTTTTTTCCAGAACCCTAATACTTCTTACAAAACGCCGAATTCACAGATTGCACTTCTTCAAAGTGTTGACGAGAGCAATGTTCTGATTTTTTACCGGTGTTGAAGTGAGAAACTGGTCGATGATACCCCATCACCCGTGTCCAAACCGCACACCGACTTCTTTTGTCATTTGAAACCGCCGGAACTGCTTGTGCCACATGAGCGTTTTGTGCTCTTTGATGATTGTGGACTTGAGATGTGTTTTTCATTTTGAAAATTGATTAATAAATTATTTTGAAGGCGATGTTTTATAACTTCGCCGAGTACAAATATGTTAGAATATTTTTTAAGTATTTGAGATATTATGAAATATTTAGTATGAAGACGTAAATTTTGATATATATCTTTTTCTTCACTTTGGTCGTCTTTACAACCAACGCCAATTATTTTTTGACTAAAATTGTAAAATAATCATGTTCTCGTATCGGAAAATAGAAAAATTATTTTTTCCCCATTATTGTTTTCATTTCTTTCATTATTACTTGTTACGTCATAGTGCAACGAAGATGGATCATTTTTTAATTCTGCGTAGCGGTCATGTTCATCCTTTAATCCTAAGAATCCTGGTTCAGACAATAAAATCAAAATTGATCACTAGTGTTGAGTACATTTATCGGTACCGCATTTAACATTTTTCTTAATCCCTTTTTGAGCCCTTGAATCATATTTCATTCGGAAGGCTCCATCAAACCTATCTGGCCCTTCGTATCCTATTTCCTTATCACACGTTGGACAGTAGTCGTGTTCTCCATGTAAATATCCGTGTTTTGGGCAAATGGAAAATGTCGGTGTGATAGTGATGTATGGCAAATGAAAATTGGTGAGTACTTTTCTTACTAAATTCTTGCATGCAGTTGCATTTGAAATCCTTTCTCCCATGTAGAGGTGTAGCACTGTTCCTCCTGTATATTTGGTTTGTAATCGATCCTGAAGTTTCAGTGCCTCAAATGCATCGGAAGTGTATTCTACCGGAAGTTGTGATGAATTACTATAATATGGGGCCTCTATTGTTCCTGCTTGAATAATGTCCGGAAATCGTTTTTTGTCTTCTTTGGCAAACCTATAGGTCGTTCCTTCTGCTGGGGTCGCTTCTAAATTGTACAAATTCCCTGTTTCTTCCTGAAATTCGACTAGTTTCTGTTGCATAAATAATAGCGTTTCTTCTGCAAAATCTTGTCCCCATTCATCCGCAATATCGTGTTCATCATTTGTAAAATTTCGAATGGCTTCATTTAGACCGTTTAAACCTATTGTTGAAAAATGGTTGTTCAGGTCTCCCAGATATCTTTTTGTATAAGGAAATAGCCCCCTATCCATCCACTTTTGAATTTCTGTCCTCTTCATTTCAAGAGAAACTTTTGCTAATTCCATTAGATGCCCAATCCTGCTTAAAAATTCTTCTTTATTTCCTTTGTGCTGATATCCAATCCTTGGCATAGAAATGGTAGCCACACCAATCGACCCCGTCATCTCTGCGGAACCAAAAAGACCATTTCCACGCTTGAGTAATTCGTTCATATCCAACTGTAGACGACAACACATGGATCGAACGTGATTAGGATCCATGTCAGAATTTAAGAAATTCTGGAAATATGGCATTCCGTATTTAGCCGTCATTTCAAATAATGGTTCAGTATTTGGGTCCTCCCAATCGAAATCTTTGGTAATGTTGTAGGTAGGAATAGGAAAAGTAAATACTCTATCTTTTGCATCCCCGGTTGTCATAACTTCAATAAATGCTCGATTTACGATATCCATCTGTTTCTGCAGCTTGCCAAATGGTACAGCAAAAGGTTCTCCGCCAAGTCTCAGTCGTTTGTTTTTTAAATCTTCCGGACACCTCCAGTCTAATGTAACGTTTGTAAATGGAGTCTGAGTCCCCCATCTAGATGGCACATTAAGATTAAACACGAAGCTCTGCATGTTTTGAAGTACGTACTCGTAAGTTTTTTTATCTATAAACTTCTGCTTTGCTTCATCATTTTGAAAGTCATAGCAACCTGCATTTTTAATTTCATCTTCTAGTTCCATTTCATACTTTTTTACAAATGGAGCCATGTATGTGTCAAAACTTGAAAAAGCTTGTGCCCCGGCCCACTCATTTTGTAATGTTCCTAAAAAATTCACCATCTGACTCACAGCTGTAGAAAGATGTTTTGGTGCAGCACTTTCAGTTTTATCCGGGACTCCATTAAATCCTTCTTCGAGCAAAACTCGTAGACTCCATCCGGCACAGTACCCACAAAACATATCCAGATCGTGAATATGAAGATCAGCATTTCGGTGGGCATCCCCTACTGCACGTGGGTAAATGTGTGAGAGCCAATAATTTGCGGTTACTTTTCCTGAAGTATTTAAAATCATCCCTCCCAGACTGTATCCCTGATTTGCATTTGCATTTACCCTCCAGTCTAGTTTTTCTAGATACTCAGAAATCGTATTCTCTACATCTACAACGACATTCTTGTCTTCACGAAGCTCAGATCGCCTCTCTCGATAGAGAATATATGCCTTTGCTGTTGCTGCATGCCCTTCCTCAATTAATACTTTTTCTACAATGTCTTGAACTTCTTCCACGGAAGGGATTTTTCCTTTATATTTGGAATCAAGAAGTAAGACTGCCTTTGCTGTCAGATCTTTAGCCATGGTGGCATTGTGCCCGCCCACTGTTTTAGCTGCAGCAAAAATTGCTTTTTCAATTTTTGTTGGTGAGAAATCGACAATTTCACCGGTTCTTTTTTGGACTTTAAAAATCATAAGAGGAAGGGGGTTAGATATACTTAATTACTTTTGAGATAAATTTACATAATATTTTTGTAACTATTCAGCAATTGACTTCATGAAAACCAAGCAAAGGTCTCAATAAAGCGATCAATACTATCATGTTTGCACTTCGACCTTAATGGCACTTTTCCCGAGGACTCCCTGCGGTCGTCCTCGCCTGTCGGTCGAAAGCTCGTAGAGCGAAGATTGATGAAGTGCCAAAAATTCAATCCCTCATATCGTGCTGAATAATTACATATTTTTTATTAAAGCTTGTACTTGAATTATCAATTATCATTTTGCCATTTATCATTTAATTTATAATGATTCAATTAGCAAAATCCAGAAAACTGTTGATAATTGTAAAATTGAAAATTAATTGATCATTGATAATTGGTAAATGAAAATTATTTCAACACACTTCTTAGCATAAATTCTCTAATAATAAAGCACTTTTAAGCCAATTCTTCAAATTGGACCTAAGTACTATATCTTGTGTGTGATCAAAATCATAGCGCACTATATATTGTGAAGTCAAGAAAATTCTGTTGATTTTTATTAAGGAGATTTTTTTGTACATTTTGAATAATAAAATTAGTCACAAAAAATTATTGTCCCCAAAAAAAGCGCTCGCTATACAAATGCATGCATAACGAGGCTTAAGTCGATTTCTGTTGTTACTGTTATTGATCATTTGTTTTGATTTCTAACAAGGGTTATCCTCTATACCCGACGCTATCATTGCGTCTTTTAACCAAGAAGGAATTCCCCCCTTAATTACGAAAATCATCACTTCTATATCAGCAATTGGATAATTGCTGAGTTTTTCACCTCTATCAAGTCCAGCTCTTACCTCCTTCAAAAACAGGGATACTGCCTTCGAGAAAACTTCCTCGTAATTATCATTTGCCCATCTTGATGGCAATATATCTACCTTTTTTCCCATTCTTAGGGCCTCCAGCAATTGCATAGCACTCTCCTTCAGTCGACCGCTACTATGCATTTTTTCCGCAATAGAAAAGGCTTCTTGAACATAAATACGATATGCATTTTTATTGTTATCACAGATCTCAACAGATCCGGATTCCAACTGTGCAATGCCAGATTTATCGTTGCATTCGGCTTTAGCTTGGGCATTTTTAACTCCCAAAAACACCAAGGTACACAGAACTACAAAAATGATTTTTCTCATGATTTCGCTCCAGATTAGGTTAGGGAAAATCCCCCATGGTAAGTGAAACTGAAGAAGCAATAAATTTAGGGCTTGATAAAAAATAACCTTCCAATTTCATCACAACTTCACATCATCTATATTTCTAAAAAAGTCTCACAATATCCCGATATTCTTCGATTTTTTATAAACATATCTGACGCAAATTTGTGCGTAATTTAAAACTTATTTTTTATCAAGCCCTTACTTCCCAATTACACTTACCATTCAAAACAAATTAATGATCAATTATTTGTAACGAAGAGAGAACCTGTTCTCAACTTCATTGTGATAATGAAGCGACTCTTTTTGAAGTATTAACGCTCTTTTCGAGGTTTTACTTACCCTGAGAACAAATAACTCTTCGTAATACCGATATGTAAAAGACCATTTCATGCTAACATTAGTGTTATCTATTTATTTGTCAAACTTTTCTTGCTAAAAATAAATTAATACTGTATAATAAGTACAATGTTAAACAAATCATCTTTAAGAAAATTTATCATCTTTGCGGTTTATTTTATGCTGTTCCCATTTCTAACAAGCGAGTACAATAAACACTTAGAGCCCATCATGCCAAAATTTAAGTGGGCAAAGGAGCATATTAAAAAGCGGCATAAACGCAAATTTCGAAAAAAATTGATGAAGGTAATTCAATAATTACTTCGCACTCAAAACTGGCATATTCGGACTATTATGTATTGGATTTGGTATTAATTTTTGGTTACGACAATCAACCACCAGGTCCATTTCTTCTAGCGGAATCTGTCCAAGCAAAGGTTCGGTTCCTCAGGGCTGTTCAACGCTAACTTTGTGCAATTGCCTCTAAAAGAAAGAACTGCAAATCAAGTGTAATCTTCGGCATCAATGGCACTTTTCCCGAGGTTTCGCTCGTACCTCGCTCAACCTCGCCTGTCGGTCGAAGCTCATAGAGCGAAGACTGATGAAGTGCCGGAAAAAGAGGCTTTTAGAATTATTACTTCCTAGCATTGAACAGCCCTGTTCGGTTCCTATTGGCAAAGAAATACAATCGCATAGAGATTGTCGATTCCCATATTCAATTTTCAAGCCACTATATACCCATCTATCTTCAGTTTTATCATTGGCATAAATATTTACTTCAAAAAATTTGTTTGTGCAAATTTATTTTTTATTGATAATTTTGAATCACCAAGTATAAGGGATGTGATTAATGTTTCGTTCATTGTTATTATTAACTATATAAACTCATGAAAATCTATAAAATTGCACTCCTCCCCGGCGACGGCATTGGCGAAGAAGTCTGTGCGGAAGCTGTCAAAGTTCTGAACAAATGTGAAGAACAGTTTGGATTCGAACTGGAATTTACCCATGGATTAATCGGTGGATCCGCGTGGCCAAAGCATGGGAATCACTTCCCCGAAGAAACGAAGGCGTTATGTCTCGCTTCGGATGCTATACTCTTTGGATCTGTAGGCGGTCCAGTAGATGCGCAATTTGAACCACAATGGAAAGACTGCGAGAGAAACTCCATACTCGCTATTCGGAAGTTTCTTAATTTGTCGATAAACTTGAGACCTGCGCCAATTTTTAAAGAACTGATTCACTTTTGCCCACTCAAAAAAGAGATTATTGGGGAGGATGGTTTTGAAATTCTCACTATTCGAGAACTGTCTGAAGGGATATACTTTGGTGAGCATTCACGCCCTGAGCCAAACTTTGCACGAGACGTAGCTGAATACCATGTTGAAACTGTCGAACATATTGCAAAGTTTGCTTTTGAGACGGCAAAAAGGAGAAAGAATAAAGTAGCTTCGATAGATAAGGCTAATGTGTTGGAAACTTCACGATTGTGGAGAGAAGTGTTTGAGGCCGAGGCTAAAAAACATCCTGAAGTTGAATTTGAGAATGTATATGTAGATAATGCTGTGCAGTTACTAGTAAAGGATCCGAAACGGTTTGACATACTAGCCTGTCCAAACTTATTTGGGGACATTGTCAGTGATCTCACGAGTGTTTTTCCGGGAAGTCTGGGAATGCTCGGATCAGCAAGTTTTGGGGATAAAATTCATTTGTATGAGCCATCAGGTGGGTCCGCTCCAGATATTGCCGGCAGAGGCATTGCCAACCCCATAGCACAAATTATGTCTGCAGCAATGATGCTTCGGTTTTCGTTTGCGGAACATGGAGCAGCAGATGCTATTGATACTGCTATCAAACAAGCAATTACTCATGGATATCGTACGGGAGATATTTTTAGTGGTAATGATAATGAAACCAAGGTAGGGACGGCGGAAATGGGAGATGTAATTACAGAAAGGATTTAGGGCTCTAGCAAAAAAGAACGTATCCGCTATCGCGAAATTAAAAAATGATCCATCTTCGTTGCACTACGACGTGACAAGTAATAATGAAAGGAATGAAATAATAGAGGGAAAAAATCATTTTTCTATTTTCCGATGCATCAAAATACGCACTAGTTTTTTTGAATTTTTATTTAAATATTTTTGCTTCAAATCCTTTTTCATTTAAAAGCATCGGATGGTCTCCTGATTGAGTTAATACAAATAACCCATTTTCTTTTGCCATTTTTTCTGTAGTCTTATCTCTTGCCAATGATGCTACTCCTCCATATATTTTGTAAGATTTGTATTGTGGGAATAAGGTCTTAAATACTGGGATGTCTTTTTTAAGAAAATGGTCCACATCTTTTGGGTGCAGGTGATGTTTGACAGAAATTAGCATAACACTGTTTCCATTGAATAAAACAATGTCG
>CAZQFO010000087.1:0-7976 GCA_964592695.1 uncultured Candidatus Peribacteria bacterium | reverse complement strand
GACAGCGAGTAGCTGCTAGCTTTTGCAGTGTTGATTGAAATTTCTAGAATTTCAAGCCTTCCCTTTTAGGGTAATGTTCCTGGTACGTCATTGGAGTAATTACGTATTAGTAAATAAAAAATAATCTCTTTTCTAAAGAATCTCCAAAAACTTAAAAGCCGCTTCTTCTGCAGCTTCCGGACCATCAGCTGTTAATATTTTCCCATCTACTACTACGGAATTATTCATATATGCGGCACCAGATTCTTTGCATAGATTTGGAAAATTTCCGTCCCAATTGTGACCGGTGGCTTTTTTCCCATTCAAAATCCCCCAATTTAGAAAATTTCGAGGAGCAGCACATATAGCACCGGTGGCTTTGTCTGAATTTATAAATTCTAAAGTCAGGTTTTTTGTCGTTTCGTTTTCCATAAAATCTAATGATCCTCCACCTCCCACAAAAAATATACCATCATAATCAGTTGCAGATGCTTCATCTAGCGTGAAATCATGATGCACTTCGTAGCCGAATCTGCCGGTAGATAGGATTTCTGTGGAAGAGGTATCGACCTCAATCCCCTGTTGTGTCCAAATAGCGTGAGGGACGATGTGTTCTGCGTCACGAAAATCTGATGGAGCCAATACCATTAAAATTTTTTTCATTATATCAAATTTTATTATCCGATTGTAAGATGTCAACTTATGTTGTGTGAAATTTTCTTGACTTTATTGTCAAAATAATACATACAAAATTTGACTTAATAATTAATTATTAAAAATGACAGAATTAGTAAATCGATTTTTGCCAGATTCCTATTTGATTCCCCAGGAAGAATCTTTGTCTGATGAGATGCATAGGACTTCAACTGAAGAACCTGAGATTTCTGTAGGTTTTGAAAAACCTAAGGACATACGACCTGAATTAAGTTTTGATCAATTTCAACGGTTGCAAAATGAAGTTACAGATAGAATCCAGAAATATGCATTGAATCATAATTCTATTTTTCCATTGCAGATTGAACTGGAAGAAATTTTTCATGAAGTAGTTAGAGATATCGCAAATGTGGATTATGGTGGAAGGATGCGAATAAAAGGAGTGCAAACACCTAATGGCAATGGAAATCTCAAATTAAAAGATCTAATACTCTTCACAAGAGAAGATCAAATTGTTGTTATAAACCAACATGGAACCATTGCAGTTTATCAAAACAAAGCTGATTTTCAGAGGGAACTTGCTTTAGATGCGGCAAAGAGTGATAATCCCCTCATAAAGGATTATGCAGGATTGCCTGAATATGAAGAGAGAGAGCTTAATACTAATCGTGAAGCGCATCAAGAAAAATTAGCTAGTGAAAATAAAGTTGCAGATGATATTGCAATTCGGATCGATTGGAAGAGAGGATATACTGATTCACTTACAGGGTTGTATAATAGAGCCGTTTTTATGAGTAATCTCGAACTTATGGTCTTGGAACAAAAGAAAGGGTTTATGATTATGTTTGATGGGGACTATTTCAAATGTATGAATGAGTTGCAGGGGACGGTTTTTGGAGACGATATGATACGTGTAATGGCAGATGAACTTCGTTTGTTTGCCTATATATTAGCGGATAGAGGTATTAAGGCTGATGTTGGTCGATTTGGAGGAGAAGAGTTTGGTATATTGATTGAAGCATGTGATCAAGAGATAGTTTCTGCTGAATTGGAAAAGGTAAAAAAGAGAATTTCAGAGAGAATTCAATGCATTATGGGAAAACATAAAAATGTCTTTGTAGAAATGCTCAGAGCCAAAAAAGAATTAGTCCCTCATGATGGTATTAATTTTGTCGGAACTTCTACTATGTTTGCGGAGGAATTTGATTTTGCAAATGCAGATCCAAATACAGATCCGAAAGAAGTAGTAAGTGAAACATTGGCATCTGTAAACAGAGGCCTGGAAAAAACAAAAGAGGCAGATATGAGAAATTTTATTGCTTGGAGTGATCATTTGTTTCGGCCCAGAACAAAGTTTAGGCGGCATAATCCTGATCCTTGCCAAAAAGAGACTTTTTGTAATGGAAGAGAACGATCTAAAATTCGAAGATTGAATCCCGGAAGACGTGGTACAAATAATGCATTGACACATGAGCTTGAAACTTCTGAAGACTTGTCCCCTCAACAAAGAAAAAAATATGTTCAGATATTTAGAGAAAATGTAGCTAGGCTTGTTGAATTAGTAGAAGTTGATAAAAATGCGAGAATGCAAAATAAGCTTCCCTGGCTTTCTCATTTGTATGATCATCTGAGAAAACTTGTAGATAGTGGGCATATTGCTCAAAAACAAGGTTATCTTTTGCAGAATTTTATCGAGGGACCTTGTCAAGATTTCAAAAAATTATCATTTCTTCCGAGAAAGGTTTTCATGCCAGGTTTTGATTTTCTTGTGAAAAGAGCTTTTACAGAGTTCTTTAATTATCGTTCTCAACATGAACCAACTCTTGAAGTTCTAAATGAAGAAACTTTTAATGAGAGATGTCAGGAAGAAAAATTTCGAAATGGAGCTACTATTGTAATTTCCGGAAATCAATTTAAAATGCGAAATGAACGTGATGGTCATGATATGGCTGATAAACGGCTGGATGCAAATGTTGGGATCGTATATTTAGTGACAACTAAATTTGGAGAAGTCCCGGTTATGAAGCACCTTTCTTCACTTGTTATTCGCCTTCCTGAATATAAAGAAGTACAAGGTGGTGGGAAAAAGACAAGAAAATACTTGACTTGCGATGATGTGCATGTAATAAGAAGTGCGTTGGTTCGTAAGTATGAGGTTCAGTATCGGTTTATTCGTGCTCGGGCAAGGGAAAATACTCCATTGGACATAGCGGAGGGGGATGCTCAATGGCTGGGGGAGAATAGAACGACAAGCGAAATAAATGATGAACCGGAGCATACGGCAACGGCTACCATTAAATGGCCACAAGCTACATAGTGATTAATAATTTACCACCAGTGATTTACTCTTTGTTTTCATGCCATGCAAACTTTATCTTTAGGATTTGAACATGCGTCAGGGGACGTAAATGATCCAATACGTATAAGAACGATTCTTGAAACAAGAAAAAATTCTCGAGGAAGAGATGTATTAAAAAGAGTAAAAAGGGCTATTAAAGATGGATCTGGGTCGAAAGATCGTCAAGAAAGCAATCTTCATATTTTTCATGGTTTAATTATTTCAGATAAAAAATGGAAATCTCTTCGAGAAGAAAATCCTGAGGCAATATTAGATGAATTGGCTCTACAGGTTAGTGGTTTTGTGCGAAGTTGTATTGATCAAGTAAGAGAAGAAATTGGATCGAAAAGAAAAGGGAGAGTAAAAAAAGATAAGAGAATACTACATTAAGGTTTTACTCCTCCAAAAACACTCGTAAGGTTCCATCTGCATTGCCAATATAATACTTTCGATTTTCATTGTCCCAATACAATGTTCCAGGTTTAGCCGTTTGGCTAGTGTTTAGTACTATTATTTGTTGTGCATCAATAAAAGTATTTGATGTATCGGGCATGTTTCCCAAAGATCCGTCCAATTGTCCCATCTGAAATTCCTTAGTTTCTTTATTCCAATAATTAACCCCTGGAGTAGCTGTTAAATTTGTGTTTTTTGTAATCATTTCTGAGCTGGTTAGGATCGTGTTTGAAGAAGGAAGATCAGAGAGACTTCCATCAATGAGTCCGATTTTATATTTCTGTGTGTGTGTATTCCAATAATATTTACCTGGGGTTGCAGAATTTGTGGTTTCAATTTCTTGTATAATAGTAGGACTATATCTTACTTTGGATAATATTCCTCTGAAATTTGCAAGCATTCGATTGAGATTTTTTTCGATGCTTGCCTGTCTCATTTCAGCTTCAGTTAATGGAGTAGCTGCATTAACTATAGTTGGTTTTATCAAGAAATATGTAATAAGTGCACAAAAAGTAATTGTGTTGATAAGTCTAAATGTCTGATTTAGGGATTGTTGCATTTATTTTGTTTTTTTTATATTTAATAATCAGCTTGATTGTAGTAGTAAAAACTTTTTTGTAAAACTTTTTTGTTCACTTTTGATTAATTTGTTGTTGTGATTATACCTAAATATGCACTTAGGACTTGGAAGAAAATAACCATTCAAATTTGATGTCTTTTTGTCCGTCTTCTTCCTCCTTCGCTATACGTCCAGTATGAAATAAGCTTCGGCGGACAGGTCGTCAGTAAACCCTCGCCATATTCCCGATATGACTCGGTTTTACTTCCTTGCTGACGAACAAAAATCCTATCAAATTTTTGAATCTTTATTTTCTTCCAAACCCTTATGACATCGAAAATGTTTCTGATATTTTTCGATCTGAATTACGAATTTTTCTTTGATACTCTTGGTTATGTTTGAAGCAATCCGTGAGTTTTTTGGTTTGGGAATTTCTATATCCTCCATCTAGTTTTCCATCCAAGTTATTGTCAAAACAAGTCTCATTGTTTGTTGTGTAAATTATTCCTTTGTTTGGATCAGAGTTTATTTTTGTCTTATCACTAAATTCTAGAGCCTGTTTACTTATACTGACGTAGTGATGAACTCGTTTAGTTGTATCTTTTAGGGTTTTTTCAATCAATTTGGTATATTGATTATTGGAATTAGAATTTGTAAAGGTAATGTTTGTTTGATGTTCTGTGGAGGAGGGTGTATTTTGATTTTTTTTATGAAAAGAATTTGTAGTTTCTTTATCATCATTTAGTCCTTCGGGATTTTGCTTTCTATTTGTTACACAACTTGAAGTAAGTATTCCGCAAACGACAAGGCTCGGTATTAGTTTCTTCATTGTTTTTATCAATAAATGGGATTTTTAAAAAGTCAACTCTTTTTTTATTTTTTATTACCTATATACTGATTAGGATGAGCAAGTATGTTTTTGATAAAACCAAAATACAAAGTGAGGGTGAGATTGAGTTTTGCACGCTTGATAAAATTACTCAACAAACTGAGGATGAATATTTGTTGCGTTTTTGTGTTCCGATAAATCATGATCCTGGTCAATTTATGCAGTGTTCTGTTTTGGGCATAGGAGAGGCTCCGATTTCTTTTTGTTCTTATGATAATGAGTATTTTGAGATGTCGGTTCGAGGTGTAGGAAATGTGTCACATGCTATTTGTTCTTTAGATAAAGGTGACAGATTGGGTCTCCGAGGGCCTTATGGTCGAGGTTATCCTATGGATCAATTTGAGGGGAAAGATTTGATTATTATTGGAGGGGGATGTGGAGTGGCTCCGTTGCGAGGTATTATTGAATATTTAGAAAAATATCGGGATAAATTCGGTACGGTAAATAATTATTTTGGGTTTCGAACCGGTGAAGATGTATTATTTGGAGAAGATTTTTCACGTTGGCAGGATACTGATATGCAGATCGATCTTGCATTTAGTGATGAAGATCGAAAAGGTGCATACAAAGGTTATGTTACTGATATTGTGGATTCTAAGCCAAAGAAAAGTAGAGTTGTTTTTATTTGTGGCCCTCCTATTATGATCAAGGTTGCGGTGGAGAAGTTGCTTAAAACAGGATTTGATAAATCCCAAATTTGGATCTCAGAGGAACGTCACATGAAATGTGGGGTTGGGAGGTGTGGTCACTGTATGATTAAGGGGAAATACTGTTGTACGGATGGTCCGGTTTTTCGGTATGATGAGTTGTATTAATAGATCCTCCCCCTTAGAAAAAGGGGGACACGAGCTTTCTAGGTTATCTACAATGATTTCAGAAAATTCATAGGTAAGTATTCAATTAAGCTAGTAGGGGGATTTCTAGTGCTGTGATATGAGTCTCTCTCTACCATAAATCCCCCCCCTACTTTCATGATTAACATAAATCAATATCTCATTAGCAATTCTGACAGATATTATTTCATGTTTAGGTCTCCCCTTTGAAAAAGTGGGAGGTAATAAAATTAAAACCAAATGCTCAAATATCACAAAAAACTAAAACTATACTCACAAAAACTGAGAAAAGAAATGACTGAAACAGAAGTCATTCTATGGTCTCGAATAAAAGGCAAGCAAATTTCAAATGCTCAATTTTATCGACAGAAACCTATTGGGAATTATATTGTTGATTTTTTTTGTCCGAAGCATAGATTGGTGATTGAAATTGATGGAGGACAGCATTTCAGGGAAAAAGATCAAGTTTATGATAAAGTTCGAGATGATTATTTGCTTTCATTGGAAATAACTGTTTTAGGAATGAGGATTTAATAACTCGTAATAAAAAGTTCACAATGCATCCATCTTTAAATTTTTCTGACAAAAAAAATCCTCATCGTAACCCGTTACGTCTGCGGTTTTTTTCATCAGAGAAAATTCAAATATGAAATACATTGTGAAGCTTTTTCTTTACGACTAATTTAATCCCCATCCCTTAAGAATTACTAATCTGGATATTTATCATAATTTGGATGGTGTTATGGATAATATTTATGGTATACTTGTGAAAAGTAAATCTATTTCTGTGTAGTTATTCTTTATGTTTGTACTCAAAATCCCCCTCCTCTCACATTTGTAAATTTTCAACGTAATTACCAATAAAATGACAAATAACTCATCATCTTCGTGTCCCCCTTTTGCAAAGGGGGAGGATGTAATAAATAAACCAAAAGTCGGAATCTACGGCATCACCGGATGTATGGGGTGTCAGCTCAATATCCTTTATCAGGGAGATCTTTTGAAAATTTTAGAAGTAATTGATTTGAGGTCTTTTCCGGTAGGTAAGGAATACAATAACGAGGATGAGGAATTTGATATTATTTTTCTTGAGGGGGTGGTGGTGAGTGAAGCTGATCTCAAAGAGGTTAAACGTCTGAGATCTATCACAAAAACACTTGTAGCGATCGGGGCTTGTGCTACGGATGGATGTGTTCCGGCTATTAAGAATTTTGTAGATAATAAAAATATTGAGCTTTCGGTTTTTCAAAAAAAAGAACTGGAAAAGATGAAATCCCTTGATCCCATGCCTGTAGATTCACATGTACAGGTCGATGGATATATTCGTGGGTGTCCCATGGACAAGGTGGAATTTATGCAATTTCTCAAGCAGACATTGATTGGGAAATCATTTAAGTATTCAGAGAAGCCGGTTTGTTATGAGTGTAATCTTCGAGAACGTGGATGTTTACTTGAGGAAGGGGTTGAATGTTTGGGTCCTGTTACAATTGGAAATTGTTCGGTTATGTGTCCTCAAGAAAATTATCCTTGTGTCGGGTGTCGTGGTCCTTACTCGGATTCAAATTTTGAGGCATATTTTAAGTTGCTTGAGAGTAGAGGTATTCCGAAGCAGACAATTTTTAATCATCTGAATCGGTTTGCTGGTGTGAAGTTTGCGAAGATGATGGAAGATGATATGGTGAAACGAGAAAAGAAAGTCGAAAAGGGTTCTATTTCAGGTATGTTTTGTTGCATAAAGTGCTCATGAATCGTGGCTTTAAGCAACAAGAGTGGCGATTTTTTCTTGAGTTTTGCTAGCTTCTTCGCTTATCATTCGAATATGAGCTATGCTTGTTTTTTCTGCTAATCGTGGAGCTATTTCAGCGAATATTGAGTTTGCTTTTTCTTCTGACAAATTCGTTTGTAAAACGAGTTTAATTTGTTGAAGTGCTAGTGGTAGTTTTTCGACTGTAAGTGTAATACTGCCTGCGTTATCAATAATTTCTTGTGTTTTTTGGGATGTTTTTAGTTCATTTTTACTAAAAATTATTTTGCGAAGCTGTACAACATTTGCTTCAAACGATTCAAATCCTAGATTGCCTAGTAAATCTTCTTTCGGTTGGACATCAATTTCTGGTTCTCCCGTGTGACGTGGTACTGATTCTGACATTTTAAAAATAGTTAAAAAATAATGATGCGTGTCTTTTAGCTATTTTTTGTGCTGTGTCAAAATTTATTCATGATTGTCCGGTTTAAATTTTGGCCGAAGGTCAAATAAAAAACAGAAAGCCG
>CAZQFO010000086.1:0-8074 GCA_964592695.1 uncultured Candidatus Peribacteria bacterium | reverse complement strand
TTGCTTTATTGAGACCTTTGCTTGATTTTCATGAAGTCAATAGCTGAATAGTTACAAAGTATGCAGATAAAAGCGAGCCCTTTTTATGAGCAAATACTTCCTCAAAGAGTATAGTCTTTCCTTGTCGAAGTTCTTATAATCTTTTGGTCGTTATTTGTCAACTAAAAATTTACTTCTTAACTCTTCTGCATGCTTAATTCGCTCTTTTTTTGCTCTGATATCCTGGAGACGTCGAGCTAAAATATCGTAGTCTCTAATAATTACTTCTTCTGTTACGCAATCTTTGTAGAGGTTTTCTTGGTATATTTCCCAGCCTGCGACGATCAACGATTCTTCTTGCGAGTACTTCGTTCTGTGAAATTTTTTTGTCAGTAACGATTTAGGTTGTTCTTCTGTTAGTAAATCGAGAGTTGCTTCGCTAATTAGACCTTTGAATTTATCCCAAAAGGCACAAACTAGTCCAACAAAATTTTCTTCAAGAGTAAACCCAATTTTGTTAGGAGGAACAAACTTCGGCTTAGTGGATTTTGTGTTTTTACTTACGAATCGTTTAAATTCAGACTCGATAAGAGACTTGGATCGGTTTACTTTTTGTGCAACACTTCCTAGATAATGATCAATTTCGAGAGGGCTGTTTACAAGACGTAAAAAAAAGAAAAAGGAGTCTAATAATTTCTTTTCTCCTCCAATAGTTCCATTTAAGAATTTTTTAGAAAAACGTACGAGCAAGAAATCTAATGCCAATTCTGCATTTTCAACAATTTTTTTTAGTGTCTGGTTATCCTTTTTTACTAATTCATCAAAATCTTTTCCTCCTTTGATGTCTACGATAAAGGGGATAAGTTCGGCATTAAGGCATATTTCTACTGAGCGCAGGGTTGCTTTTTTGCCTGCCAGATCCGAGTCAAAAGCTAGATAAATATTTTTGGTTAATCTTTTTAAAACTCGAAGGTGGTCTTCTGTTAAAGCCGTTCCACAGGAAGCTATCGTATTTGTTAGTCCTATTTTATGAGCCGAGATCACATCAAAATAGCCCTCCACTAGAATTACTTTGTCTTGTTCCTGGATTGGTTTTTTTGCTTTTTCAAGTCCAAACAACGTTGCGGATTTATGATAAACCGGGTTTTCAGGAGAGTTAACATATTTTGCTACCTTCTTTTCGCCACTTAAATCACGTCCTCCAAAAGCAATAATTGCTCCATTTCGAGGTTCATGAATAGGGATAATAAGGCGAGAAAAAAAACGATCTCTGATTTTTTTATCTCCAAATTCACGCTCAAAGGCGACTCCCGACTGAGTAATCTGTGTCTCAGAAAATCCTGATTTAAGCAGATACTTACTCAGTCCGTCCTGTTCGGTTCCCCCATAACCGAGTTTCCAATGGTTGATTATATTGGCCTCGATATTTCTGGATTTCAAATATTCAAGCGATGGTTTGTGGTTCTGAAGTTGTTGAGTGAAATATTCAGAGGCTTTTGCGTGAAGGTCTGTGATATTGCTTTTGTCTTTTTTTGAGGTCTGCAATTTCTCAATTTTTTTTGGAATTTTTAGTCCGGCCATATCTGCAAGGATTTCTATGGCTTCCTGAAAACTTACATTTTCAATTTTTTCAATAAATGAAATGGCATCGCCCCCCTCACTAGCGCCAAAATCGTACCAGACCTGTTTGTCCGGGCTAATGGAAAAGCTGGGGGTCTTTTCGTTTCGAAACGGACTTTTTGCCATAAAATTTTTTCCACTTTTTTTGACTTCGGCATACTTCCGGATAAGTTCGACAATGTCGATACGATCTTTAAGTTCTTCGAGAAATCGGTCATTCATGAATTTGTTTTGTCACAAATATTAGAGTTTTTCAAGTAAAATGGAGATTTTTTTGTATAATTCAGTCTGAGAACTTCTTAGGGCTTGGGAAAAAATAAGTTTTCAAGTTCGCATAGATTTGCATCAGATAGATTTATAAAAAATCGAAAGATATCGGGATATGTTGAGACTTTTTTAGAAATTTAGATGATGTGAAGCTATGATGAAATTGGAAGGTTATTTTTTCTCAAGCCCTTAGGTAGTGATGGCTTCTGTGAAGAAATAACAAACACCGCTGGCTCCATTGTCCGACAATACCAATACAAAAAAAGATGGAGGCTGTGGAGCCTAATTGCACACGTTCGGAACAAAAAAATATTATGTTGATGTCCCTAGGCATTGGGTATTTAGCGAAACTTGCATTCCTCCCCTGTCCGGGGAGGCGAGGTGGGGTATGGATAATTATTTTGTTGTTATTGCCATACATTCAATCTCAAAAAAGAAGTTTTCCCTGCATATATTTGTAAAAAGAGGGATATAAGGAAAATTCCAATTATTTTTTTTATAAAGTGCTTGAAACACATTGAAATGTTCTTCTGTTTTTGAATACACAATTGAAAACACAATATCATTTAGTTCCGCTGATTCTTTTTTTAATAAATGTTCGACACATTCAAAAACATACTTCACATTTTTATCCGAATTCTCAAAAAAAACAGATTCACCATTTTTTCCCACGTTTGATGTGCCTGAAATATAGATTTTTTTAATGCCTTCATCTAAAAATTCTAAAACCTTGCCGCGAGAAAACTGAGGACCATAATCGGATGCCTCGTTTTGAAGGTTGCTATTCAACGTTTTTATTTGAATTGCCTCTGCAGTGTCTGTGCCTTCTGCACAAAGGCTGATTTTACTATTTATCAGGGAGGATTCTATACCAGTGGCAGCTGGAAAGTTTTGGATATCATGCAATTGAAAATAAGATTTTCGAATTTCATTAAATATATCATAATTTTTTTCAATCAATTCTATAAAATTCCAAAAACGAAAAATATCATGTGACTTAAAATTGCTTTTTGAGAGCAGGTAATCAATTTCCTGGTAGGCATATTTTGCTTGTTCGGCAAAACTATTTCCCTCGCCTTCTATTCCAGTTAAATACAAGTGTTTATAAAGAGGCAAAGAAATAACGCATCCCACTTTTTCGTCATTTATCTCCAGGTAATTGATGTTATCAGAGTGGCATTTTATGGTGTGGATACAGGCGAATCCCATTTTTTCTGTTGTATTCAGTGAGTGAGCGAGAAGTTGAACTGGATATTTTTCTGATATATCTGCAAGTGCTTCAATTCCTTCGTGATGATACGTAATAAAAATGCGTATAATATTTTCAGATGTACTAATTGCATCGCAAACCTTCCAGAACTCTGATTTATGCGAAAAAGAGAAGGTTTGGTAGTGTTCAGGGACGTGGTTGAAAACAATTTCTTTGGTATCTATGGGAGGGGGCATTTTTTTAATTGTATTCTTTATGTATATGACATACGCTTTGCATGGTATTTAATGAGTTTTAAACTTCAAGATTAGAGAATTCAAAAAATATGAAAAAACGACTTTGTATTCCTCCCCTAGCAGGGGAGGTGAGGTGGGGTATGAAGATTAAGTCTTAAAACTTATAGAGTAATGACGAATAATTGAATGTTGTTTATCAACTATAAATAGGATATCAGGAAACGGAATTATTATTCATACCCCCCTCCGTCCCCCCTGCCAGGGGGGAAATAAAATTCACACAAAATGATATGGAAGATTTGCCTTTTTGTGAATTACTCAATGGTCCATCAAATTAGGAAATAATCGTATCCTCCCAAAATTCCAATGTAAATCCTAAAAATCCAATTTCTTCATCCAGTGTTTATGCAGTTTCCCGCATTTCATGTGAAGGCGTTACACTGAAATTTTGGGAGGATACAAATAATCTTTAAATATTTATCATAACAACATAAAGCTATGAAAAAACGACTCTATGAAATAATTAAAGCAAAAGGTCTCGTATTTTCCAAAACTCATAAAATAGTTCTTACAAATGGAAGAAATGGAGAATGGTTGTTTGATATTCGGTCTGTTTTTTTGGATCCGGAAGGACTGGATATTTTGGGGCAGTTGTTTTGGGATGAATTTGAAACCAAATTGCCATTTCAGGTAGGAGGCCTGGAGGTGGGAGCTATTCCGTTTATTGCAGCGATTCAGTTGGAAGGGCGAAAAAGAGGGTATAACATAAATGGTTTTATTATTCGGAAAGAACGAAGAAATGTGGGGCTTTGTAGATCTGTCGAAGGCATTATTACTGATGAAAAAATAGTCATTGTGGATGATTTGATGAATTCTGGGAATTCACAAAGGTCCGTGCAGGCAAAACTGAAATCTGAGGGGGGAAAAATATCAGGATTATATGTGGTCGTTGATTTTAAAAACAATAATGGCAAGAAATTTTGTGAGGAAGAAGGTGTAGAGTTTCATTCCTTGTTTTCTATTGAAGATTTCGGAATTAAAAAATCTCGTGCTGTGCCGCAAAAAAGAAGTGTAGTACAATTAAATTGGACTTTTTGCCCACCGAATCCAAATTATTTTTTTGTCGTTCCTAAATCAACCCCTGTACTTGATGATGAAAAATTATATTATGGAACAGATTCGGGGATTTTTTATGCGCTGCACCAAAAAACAGGTAAAGTGATGTGGCAATACCAAACGGGAAACAAAGAAAAAGGTATTTTTTCATCTCCTTCTATAATTGGGGACTTGATAATATTTGGAGGGTATGACGGGAATTGCTATGCCTTAAACAAAGAATCAGGTGATGTTATTTGGGAGTTTACAGAAGCTGATTTCATTGGTTCATCTCCTGCAATTGCTTCCGATCTAAATATGGTTTTTATTGGGCTAGAACATCAGGTTCCAGGAAAAAAAGGATCCGTTGTTGCTCTGGATGTTGATTCCGGAAATAAAAAGTGGGATTTTGTTGTTTCTGAATATTTGCATGGGACTCCTGCATATTTAGCTTCCAAAAAAGTGGTCGCAATTGGGACAAATGATTCAATTGTATATTTATTTAAGGCTGAAACAGGACGATTACTTTGGGAGTTTCAGACTGGCGGGCAGATAAAGGCTTCGCTTTGTTTTGATGAAAAAAGAAACACTGTGATTTTCGGATCATTTGATGGGAATTGTTATGGGGTAGATGTTGATTCCGGGGAGGAGGTCTTTCGGGTAAAAACTGATAATCAGGTATATTCTACTCCACTGGTTGTAGGCGATAATCTATATGTGACATCAACAGACAAGTATTTTTATAATTTTGATTTAGACAAGGAGGTGATTTCAAAAAAAATCCGAACTAATGGGAAAATATTATCTTCGCCTCGATTAATTGATGGGGGGATTTATTTTGGGGCAAATGATGGGATTGTACGGGCTTATGATCTGGTCGATCAGAAAATAACGCTAGCGGCTCAATTTCCGGAGAGGATTACAGGATCTATTGTAAAAAGTGATAGGTATGATATTTTTTATGCGACTGCGTATGATAATCAGGTTTTTGCGTTTTCTGAGGTATGATTTTGTAGTCAGGGTGATAGGTATTTCTAGAGTATTTTTGTTTCATGTTAGAATTAGATTTAGAGATTCACAAAGAAAGCTTTGAGCTAGAAGATTCTATCTGTCAGTTTTTTACACAACCTATTATTTTTTATTTGTGGAACAAGTATGATTTGCGTAATTTTTTTACAACGTTTGTGATTATGGATTTTCAGAAAAAAGAATTTACTTATTACATATCTTTTTCTAAAGAAAATAAGAAAAAAGTGGATGGCTACCATAGGGAAAAGTTTTTAAACACAGGGGCAACCCATGGTCCGCATTCAACTTTGAAATTACCGAATAGTCAGTGTTTTTATAATTTTATTGAAAATGGAAAATATTTCTTTTTTGTTAACCCAGAAAAAAGAAAGATCCAAGTTTTCACGGGAGAAGATCTGAGATGTAGTGAAGGAAAAGAAATACGTAGTTTTGGGTCAACCTTTTATTGGACAGATGAAAGCTCTCAATATTTTTATTTTACGGCTCACACAAATATTTCCCAAGAGGGCAATGTAATCCACTATTATAAAACTGATGCTTCTCTCAAAAAAATTGAAAAAGTTTTTGAACAACCAGAAAAAAAAGCAAAATGTCCTCACACAACCAAACTTCATCAACAATATTTATTTAATTCCAACTTTGAAAACATAGATTTTGAGATAATTTATTCTGGAGAAATTGTTGGACGCAGTACTTTATTACACAAGACTTATGATTATCTTTTTGCACAATACTGTGAATTTGTAGGTTCAGAATACTCAAAAGAAGCATTTGAAGAGTCATATTCAGTATCTAGTAATCGAATGTATGATCTGAACTCTGATTTTGATTTGTACATAAAGTCTCATTATGGAAATTGTAATTTTAAAGAATTATGTGATCAAATTCCAAAATGTAGATTTCGATTAGCTCCTGGAAAGATTACAATGTTGGATATAAAAAATTTAGATCTAAAAGTAACAAATACGACATTTGCGGCGCCTGCTCATTTTGAAATTGGTCCGATCGATAATCACATCTACACTTCTTCTCATAATTTTGCTACGTTTGAAACACGCTTGTTTTTTGGGCCAGCGGCTATCGATAAGTTTGAAATAACAGATGAAGGCTTAGTCCATAAAATGTTTTTTTCAGACCCTCGCGGATATCGGTTTACTTCTCACAGGGTATTCAATTTTGAAGGACAAGAGTATATCTGTACGATAGGAAAACCTAATCGACTTTTTGTAATTAACGCCAAAACTATGAATTTGGATCACTATGTGGATATTGGATTAGATCATATTTCTGCTATAGAGCCGGAAACTATGGCTTATTTTCAAAATAACTATAATTTGGGAAAATTTGAATATGTGGCTTTGGAGGTTTCCGCAAACGGAGAAATTGTTTGTTTAATTGGGCTAAACAAAGTTGTTTTTTACAGTGTTCGTGAACGCAAGGTTGTAAGTCAAATCCCATTTATCAATCATTTAATTTGCTCTAGGATTCCCAGTTTGCAGGGATATTATGGCAAGTCTATTCACTGTCAGTATTTCTAATTATCATGCTTGAACTAGATCTGCACGTAATCAAAAAGAAATTCGTTTTAACCAAAGATTTTGGAAAGAGTTTTGTGTCTCCAATTATTTTTTATCTTAGACATAAAAAAGATAAGCGAAATTTTTTTATTTCATTTGTACTTATTAATTTTGAGCAGCAAGAAATTACTTATATTACATCATACTCTGAAGAGAATATTAAAAAAGTAGAGAATTCTGCTCATGAAAAATACTATCGATCTGAAAAAATATACAAACCTCATGCATCCCTACAGATAAAGGATGGTGTTTTTTTTAATTTCATTGAAAATGGGTATTATTTCTATAAAATAAATCAACAATATGAAAAGTTGTACGTTTATACAGGCAAAGATCTTTCTGTTCCAGAGAATGAGAATATTACACAGTTTGTTTCTACCATTTTTTTAGATGACAGGGACTCAAGTTATTTCTATTTTTCGGCACTTCATAAGCGGGAGCTACAAGCAGAGGGGATAATTAATTATTATCGTGCATCTCTAGATCTGGAAGACATTACAAATGTATTTTCCGATCCAAGAGGGAGGGGATGTCCTCATGTTACGAAGAAATTCAAGAACATTCTCTTAAGCTCTGAGTTTGCGGACGTTCAGTTTCAAATAATACACACCAAAGAAATTTTTGATCGCAATGGATTATATTTGCATGTATTTAGAAAATTATATAAAGAATTTTGCTTAGAAATAAATGAATCTTTTTCAGAATATGATTTCAAGAATTGCATACACATAGACGTGTCTGGTGGTACATATGCACTGCGCGCTGATTTTGATTTATTTATTCAGTCGGTGTTTGGAGATAAATGTTTTCGTCAGATATGTGACAGCAGGAACGATTTTCAAATTCGACCAACCGCAGGAGTAATCACTACTGTAGATTTAAAAAATCAACAACTGAGTACTTATAATACCACGTTTTCAACACCAGCTCATTTTGAAATTTCTCAAGATAAAAAATATGTATATGTATCTTGTCATAATTTTGCAGAACTGCAGGGAGAAAGGTCGTTTTTTGGGCCAGCGGCTATCGATAAGTTTGAAATAACAGATGAAGGCTTAGTC
>CAZQFO010000085.1:0-8107 GCA_964592695.1 uncultured Candidatus Peribacteria bacterium | reverse complement strand
TCACGCTTTTTGGTTTCTACATAACCACCTGGCACAGGATAAATGGAATTACCCTTCAGACTTCACAACAAACTACTCGGCGCCACGTCAACCTTCGCCCCCTCCGGTATTTTTACTGTCTTCAAAAAGGAAATACAGGATTCTTTGTCCCTCCCCCACAAGAATACATGAAAATGATATTTATTGTGTGATCTTGGAAAAAATGCAGGCACAAAATTCACCTTTACCCCACCCTCCTTTACCCCACAATAAAAAGCCTTCGCTCCTTCAAATGCAACACCTTTGCAAATATCAGAAAACGTAATTTTTACTACCGCTCCATACGGAGACATTCCGGACTCCTTACGAAATTTTAATTGTTCAAACACAAATTCCTCCGTATCATGATTTCTCAAATGTTGAAAAATTTTTTCGTGGGGATGATATGTCTGAATCACAATTTTTCCCTGATTTGCTCTTCTCCCGGCTCGTCCCGACACCTGAGTCAAAAGCTGAAAAACGCGTTCTTCAGCTCGAAAATCCGGCAGCATTAATCCTACATCAGCAAGTACTACACCCACCAATTCCACTCGATCAAAATCAAGCCCCTTCGCCACCATCTGAGTTCCCAATAAGATGTCAGCATCATAATCATGAAAACGATTCATTAATTTTTCAAAATCATGCTTCCCTGAGACAGAATCAGCATCCGCTCTAAAAATACGAATTCCTGGAAATTTCCCCTGTAAATATTGCTCTACCTGCTGAGTTCCCCACCCTTTGAATACAAAATCTTCGGTATTGCATTCCGGACACTTATTAACACAAGGCTCCATCTTTCCACAAATATGACAAATAAAAGTCTGCACAGATAATCTCTTGTGCAACTTCATTGCAAAAGAGCAATCCGAACACTCAAATATGTAACCACAAGCCCTACACATAGTAGATCCAGAATACCCTCTTTTGTTCAAAAATAGAACGGCCTGCTTTTTTTGTTGCAAAATACTTTCAATTTCATGTTCCAACCTCTCAGATATAGGAGAACTATTACCTTTTTTTAGTTCATTTTTTAGATCTACAATTTGTATCTCCGGCAAAAGTGTTTCAAACACCCGAACAGGTAAGTCTACCCTATTCCATTCTCCACGTTCACATTTATCAAAACTCTCCAATCGAGGCGTTGCTGAACCAAAAATCAGCTTGGCATTAAATTTTTGAGCAACACTTTGTGCTATATCATGAGTTTGAAATCGGGGGGCAAACTCATTTTTATAAGTCCATTCATGCTCCTCGTCGAGGATAATCAACTTGGGATTCTGTAGTGGTAATAAAACTGCCGACCTGGCCCCAATTAATATTCGAGCTTCTCCATACTTTAATCGCGCATATTCCTGAATCTTTTCTCCATCAGAAAGCTTCGAATGCCATACGGCTACAATATTACCAAATAGGCCGTAAAATTCTGAAATCAATTGTGATGTAAGTGCTATTTCTGGTAGTAAAAACAATACTTGAGCCGTTTCATCTTTTTCCAAAACCTCCAATGCCACTTTTTTATAAATTTCGGTTTTCCCGCTCCCTGTAACACCAAATAATAAAACAGGTTTTTCTGATATCAAAACAGCATCAAACACTTTTTGTTGTAGGGGAGTAAACTCAAAATGTGGACGTCCTTTTCTATTCGCATGAAAGGGATCAATAATAGCCCCCAATTCTTCTTTTATGATTTCCTGCTTAACCAACCCTTTCAGCGTTCCCAATGATACCTTTGCTCGCAAAACAGAGGTTTTTGCACGGCCGTGCTCAGAAATAATCCGATGTACAATTTTTTGCTTCCCCCCACGCAAACCACTTGCATCAAGCTCCATACCCTTTCTAGTAAACGAGAAATATGATTCACGAGATTCTGGGTTTTGCTTCAAAAGAAACGCTTCAGGAATCATGAGAGACAATACTTTTGAAAGGTCACAAAAATTATTTTCAGATATTTGTTTCGCCATAGCAAGAGAACATTCTAAAATAAAGGCTTCATCCCATACTTCTAAAATAGAAAGCGTTTTAAATTCCGGCCTACAAGATACTTGCAAAACTACTATCCCAACCCTTTTCCTTCCCCTAAAACTTACTAACACACGAGATCCCAACCTAATACTCTGCTCAAAATGCCAAGTATAGCACCCTTTTACATTTCTCAGCCAGACTTCATAATATTTCATCCGGTACCGAATCTACCGTCTAAGTGCAGATAATCAAAAAAAAATTTTACAATTTTGAACATATTACTATATTTTAATTATAAAGAAGAATGAGTCCCTTTGAGCGAATATCACTCGCAAGCGCTAACTAGCCAGGGAATGGAAAGAACCTTCTGCCTTTCAGAATTAGTAGACTCCATCGCAGTTGCCTTCAAGCAGGCTTTGAGCGTTATCAAATAATTAAGTTGTCATCCAATCAGGATGGAAGTGAGATGGTATCGTCCACAACTATTGGGGATTCTCACACACAAGCAGAATTTTCTGTCACGTGTGTTTTTTTTTATTTTCAAAAATGCCGAAAAAATTTCTCCCTCTTGTTAAAATATCAGCCAAAAGAAGCTTTCAAAAATTGAGAAATGAAAGTCCCTTTTTTTGTCCTGAGTTAGAGAATGATATTCATGTTACCAAGATTTTTTATAGCCATATATCTTATACGAGAAGAAGAAGCTTGACTAATTTTTCTCTTTTAATTTTTAATTTATTTTCTCATGCCATTCAATCCCATCGATCCCAAAAAAACTATCCCTCAAAACGAAGAAGAAATTCTGAAGTTTTGGCAGGAAAACAAAATCTTTGAAAAATCTGTGGAAACAAGATCTAAGCGAAATGAATATGTGTTTTATGATGGTCCTCCTTTTGCAACAGGAATGCCACATTATGGACATTTACTCGCTTCAACAATCAAAGATGTCATTCCTCGTTATTTTACAATGAAGGGGTATCGCGTAGAGCGTCGATTTGGTTGGGACTGTCACGGATTGCCAATTGAAAATCTCGTAGAAAAAGAACTTAAATCTAAATCAAAGAAAGATATTGAAGAAAAAATTGGAATCGACAAATTTAATGAAGCCTGCCGATCAAAAGTAGATATGTATGTGGATGAATGGGAAAAAATAATAGAAAGACTTGGTAGATGGGTTGATTTCAAAAATGACTACAAAACCATGGACTTAGATTTTATGGAGTCAGTGATGTGGCTCTTTGCTGAGTTGCACAAAAAGAAGCTGATCTACGAAGGGAGACGTATATCTCTTTACTGCTCTCGTTGCTCCACCCCATTGTCAAATTTCGAGATCGCGATGGACAACTCGTATAAGATTCGTCATGATCAGACAGCGACGGTGAAGTTTCGAGTTAAAAATGAAACATCAACTCCATCCTTCATCCTTGCCTGGACTACCACCCCCTGGACCCTCCCATCAAACTTCGCATTAGCGGTTAATCCAGAGCTAGAATATGCAAAAATTGAAAAAGATGGGGAGCATTTTATCTGTGCTAAAAGCTTAGTATCGAAACTGTTTGGAAAAAATGTTGTTGATGCTACGCATGATGATGATGAAGTTGTGCCTGGTTATTACTTTGTGACTTTCAATACTGAAGGAGGTAGTAAAGTATTTGATACGGATGAAAAAAGAACACAGTGTGCAGAAGTGTTTCGTGAAGTTATTACGGAAAATAATTATCGAGTGTTTGATCTAGTGGTGATGACAGATCATGTACACCTGACAATCGAGGTGACAGAAGATGGACCGAGTTTGCCGAAGATGCTGCAGAGGCTGAAAGGAGTGTCGTCACGTAAGATAAAATCCCAAGATGTTAACCCCCGAGTTAACTCGGGGGTTAACAGTGCCAGTAGCACTGATGGAGCAAGAACACGAACAGATAGTAAAGGACGTGAGTATATCCCCCTCTGGCGAAAAGGCTACGACAAAAAGTTCATCCTCAACGAAGAAGAACACTTTACCGTATCCGAATACATAAAGTTTAATCCTGAAAAAGTGGGACTCCCTCCACAAAACTACGATTGGCTCACAAAGACTGATGATAAATATATTCAACCAGATGCAAAAATAATTGATATATTTACAGGACAAGGCCTAGTAGATACCGAATACGAACCACTCTTCCCATACTTCACAAATAAAGCAAAAGAAGGACTCTTTCGAGTGGTTGGAGCTGATTTTGTATCGGACACAGATGGAACAGGAATTGTGCATTTAGCTCCGTTTGGAGAGGACGATTTCAACTATGCGACTCAACACAAACTACCTATTCAGGATATGGATGCGGTCGATGACAATAGTATTTTTCATAAGGAAATTACTGATTTCTCTGGAATGTCTGTTATCGATCCGGAAACCAATAAAAAGATTAATCAATTTCTCGAGTTTAAAAGTCTGCTTTTTCACAAGGAGCAGCACTCTCACTCGTATCCTCACTGTTATCGATGTGAAACTCCATTGATCTACAAACCCCAAAGAGCCTATTTTCTTGATGTACAATCAATAAAATGCAAAATAATTGCAAACAATAAAAACATCAATTGGGTTCCTGGACACCTAAAAACAGGTCGCTTTCAAAAAGGTCTAGAAAGCGCACCAGACTGGAATCTTTCGCGAAATCGATATTGGGGATCTCCTATTCCTATTTGGAAATGTAACACCTGTGATCATGAAAAAACAGTCGGTTCGATAGAAGAACTTGAAAAACTGTCCAAAAAAAATGTAACAGACTTGCATAAACACTTCATAGACAAATACACATGGAATTGTGATAAATGTAATGGCATAATGCACAGAACTCCTGAAGTGCTTGATTGTTGGTTTGAGTCTGGAGCCATGCCCTACGCACAAAAACATTTTCCTTTTGAAAATCAGGAGCAATTCGAAAACACTTTTCCAGGAGATTTCGTTGCAGAATACATAGCACAAACCAGAGGATGGTTTTATACGCTTCATGTACTTTCTACTGCACTAAAAGATTCTCATTCATTTAAAAACTGTATCTGCACAGGAACAATCATGGCTGAGGACGGCGAAAAGATGTCAAAATCAAAGAAAAATTATCCGGATCCAACATTAATTTTTGATAAATACGGATCTGATGCCATGCGATACTACCTTATGGCATCCAGTGTGATGAAAGGAGAAAACTTTAATTTTGCAGAACGTGGAGTCGAAGAGGTTTTAAAATCTGTAATTCTGCCAATTCAAAATGCCTACAATCTCTTTTCTACTTATGCTAATATTGATAACTGGAAACCTACAAAATTTGTATTTGTTCGGCATGGAGAAGGGGAGCACAACGTCAAAAAAGTCTATTCCGGAAAATCAGATAATCCCCATCATCTTACCGAACTAGGAAAAAAACAAGCCCAAGAAACCGCTCATAAACTCCCAAAATTTGATATTCTCTACTCATCCCCTTTTGTTCGAACCCGAGAAACAGTAGCTATCATCAAAACAGAATTGAATTTTGTGCCTGATCCAATATTTGATGATAGGCTTGGGGAGATTGGATTTGGAGAATTAGAAGGAAAACCAAATATTCCAAGTCGAGATCGATTAGACAATAAAACCACAGAACCCATTAAACAGTCACAACGCAGATTATCAAACTTTTTGCAAGAGATTGGCAAAACTAATAAGAGCAAAACAATCTGTGCTGTAACACATGGAGGATGTGTCCGAGCCATCGAAACAGCACTAAACCAGGTCACAGACATAGATGACTACGTAAAATTTCCCGTTCCCCTCACAGGAAAATATAAAATCTTGTTTATGCCACCAGATCCAAAAAACGAGTTAGACAAATGGATCCTATCAGAATTGCAAACTACTATCAAAACCTACAAAATTCATTTTGATGCTTACGAACTAGAAACCGCACTCCGTGCTATCCCCAAATTTATCGACAACCTCAATAACTGGTATCTTCGACGATCCAGAAGAAGGTTTTGGGAAGGCGAAGCAGGAAAAATCTCTGAAGATAAGCAATCGGCTTACGAAACGCTACATCATGTACTAGTTATGCTTTCCAAATTACTGGCACCAGTCTGTCCGTTTTTCGCGGATAAGCTGTACAAAGACTTAACTCATTCGGCATACTTAGAGTCCTCAGCAGGAGACGAGTCAGTACACCTGACTACATTCCCTTATCCGATTGAAGACTGGATCGATAAAAAAGCGGAATCTCAAGTAGCAATTTCTCGAGAGATAGTACGACTTGCTGCATCTATCCGTGCCAGAAAAAAGATTAAATTACGACAACCGTTACAAAAACTCAGGTTTGCCATATCCGGTTCCGTAGAGACACAATTAATTACATCTCTCCCAATAGACGTGATTAAAGAAGAAGTCAATGTCAAAGAAGTCGAAATCATTAAGTCTCTCGATGGAATAGCACAACGGATTGTAAAAGTGGATGCACGAAAGGTTGGTCCACGACTTGGAAAAAAAGTTCAAGAATTAATCGTAGCCGGAAAAAAAGGAGATTTTATCGAGACATCAACCGAAGACGCGGTTCCACAACATCGCCTGGAACCAGGGCAAATACTAATCGCTGGAGAAATTCTAGAATGTGGGGAATACGAATTTGGATTTCTTTGTGAAGAAGGCGTAGAAGCTGAATCAACAAGTCAGACAGTAGTACTCCTGGATACGGAAATCACCCCGGAACTCGAAACAGAGGGATATGCCAGAGAGATCATCCGAACGATACAAGAAATGCGAAAATCGAAAGGATTCGAGGTATCAGATCGGATAAAGGTAACGTATTCGACAGATTCAGAAGTGATTAAATCGGCATTTGCACAATTTAGTGAAATGATTTCGGAGGAGGTGTTGGCGGTGGATACACAGTGTGGTAGTGATGTGAGCGGAGATAGTATGGAGGTGGATGGGGAGATTGTTGAGTTTTTATTTGACAAGAAGGAATAAATGCTGCACAATATGTTTGTAATTACTTTTTAACCCTTATTACAATGTCCGATACGAATATAATTATTTTCTTAACCATTTTAGTGCAACTATTTCTCTCAATTCCATTATTTATGATGCTTATAAATTGGAAAAAAACTACGGTATTTTTAAGAGTTATAATAATTGCGTCATTTTTACTAGTTTTTTATATTTCTAGCTCTTATTATTTCGTTTATCGTGTTGAACATAAAGTCAGCCCCACTGAAATAGTAGCCGGACAAACTTTTGAATTCGACTTTTATCCAAGGGGCAAATCATATAGAGTTGGATTTGAACTAGAAAACCCATCTAAATTAAATGCAGAAAATTTTGATATTATTTTTCGTGATTATGGAATTCTGGGTTCAATTATTGTTTATGGAAGTGTGGGATTTTATTTTGGAATACGAAAACTTTTTAAAAAATTCTTCAAGACCAAGGTAAATTAATGCTCTCCCCTCCTATTTAGCAAGTTTAAAGTTATAACTTTAAACTACACAGTTCAACTATCACAGCAAAAAAAAGCCAAGAGCCTGTTGCTTGGCTATTTTTTGTCTTGAACCATGATTTACATGATTAGAGGATTTTTAGGATTTAGATTATATTCAAACTGAGGACACACTATCTATGTGTGTGTAGTATGGGAGTAATTTAAGAGAGTTTTGTGCAACCTGTTTGAACCTCCTCAAATGCCTGAATCAATCCTTCAAGAGTTATCTCATTTTCATCTTCGGATGGCTTAGGGATGGGGATTAAATTAGTCGTAAAGAAAAAGCTTCACAATGTATTTCATATTTGAATTTTCTCTGATGAAAAAAACCGCAGACGTAACGGGTTACGATGAGGATTTTTTTTGTCAGAAAAATTTAAAGATGGATGCATTGTGAACTTTTTATTACGAGTTATTAAATCCTCATTCCTTAATAATCAATGTAAAATTCTGATGATTATCATCTTTGATCTTCTTCGCCCATTGAGGCGGAATATCTTTTTTGGAAACTTGCTCTATTACTGTTGTCATGACGTACACATCTTATATTTTAAAAATAACAAAATCAAATTATTCTCTAGCCATTCTTTAACCCAAGTTCGACAAAATATTTTCACATTTGGCTCTATAAAGCGGTTAAG
>CAZQFO010000084.1:0-8209 GCA_964592695.1 uncultured Candidatus Peribacteria bacterium | reverse complement strand
TTAACATGTCTAGTCAAAAAAAAGCCTCTTTTGGCTTTCTGATGAGGATAGTTAATGTTTTGATCTTGGGAGATCCGTTAAAATACAGAGTTATAAACCTCTGAAGAGGCCTCAACTAACATTAATGAATAATAAAAATGACAAAAAAAAGTTTCACCCAGCTCCCTGATGATGTGATAGAAGCCCTTGCTTTGTATCCACTCAAATCCTCTGAACTGAAAGTAATCTTACATATAGTTCGTCAAACGCTTGGATGGCAGAAAGAAGCAGATTGGATTAGTCGAAAACAGTTTTGTGAGGCTACTAGGCTTGGGAAAAGAGCTGTTGGGTATGCTCTCAAAAACCTGAAATCCTTAAATATCGTGCTAGAGGTGCAAATCCGTGCACCATTCAAAGGACTAGCCATTAATTTAAACGTCCAAAGTTGGAAGGGGGTGCACAAATATGCCCTAGTGCAAGAACATGCTTCAGATGGTGAACAGGATTGCCTAAAAGGGGGGAATAAAAGTGCTACCACAAAAGAAAGGAAAGAAACTAAACAAAAGAAAGAGAGTGAAGAAGCTCCTTTCTTTCAAGAATTTTGGAACATCTATCCAAGAAAGGAGGCAAAAGTTAACGCACGAAAAGCCTTCAAAAGAATAAATCCATCTGAGGAAGAATTTAAAATTATCTTATCCGCATTGGAGAAGAAAATTAAATCTCATGATTGGAAAAAAGAAGATGGCCATTTCATCCCTCATCCAGCCTCATGGTTAAATGGAGAACGTTGGTTAGATGAAGTAAAAACCACCTCTTCAAAGACTAAATTTAGAACTATCCCTATTGTAAAAAAATGGAATTCCTAGAAGCAGAACAATCCGTCCTCGGTTGTGCTTTACTTAGCAATACTCCCCCAAATCTCAAGGAAAGTGATTTCCAAGATGTTGGGAATGGAATGATTTGTAGAGCTATGCATGACCTACATACCAGAAAAGAAAAAATCGACATGGTTACAGTCGCTCATAAACTTCATGAGCGGGATAATTTGAATAAAGTTGGTGGGCCTGAATACCTCGCAGAAATTCAAAACTGCGTACCAGTTGCTACGCATCGAAATCAATACGAGAAGATCGTAAAATCAAACAAGCTGAAAATTGATATTGAAAAGATATGTACGGAAACAACAAAGACTATTGCTCAGACGGAAGATCCTCAAAAATTGCTTTCAAAAACGATTTCTACTTTTACAAATTTAGGAGAAGTCCCAAAAAATAAATCATTGATTGAGTTGCGAGCTGATCTAAAAAAAGAATTAGCTGAAAATTCTTATGGTTTTCAGATTGGTAATAATGAAGTTGATACTACAACAAATGGGATAAAGCCTGGACGATTTTGGATATTAGCCGCTTATTCCAGTGGAGGAAAAACCATGATGGCTCTCCAAATTGCCAGAAATGTAGCACGACAAAATAAACGAGTGGTTTTCTACTCTCTGGAAATGCGAGCAGTTGATGTTTATGAACGATTAGATCGTATTCAGAGATTTCACGAAAAAAATATTGATGAAATCGATACATGGCCGATTGATATTATTTCAGACAAAAGAGACTGGTTCGACATTTCTATTGATGCACAGCAAAGAAATCCTGATTTGGTTGTAATAGATTTCGCTCAAATTATAGGAATGCCTTTTGTGAGCGAATACGAGAGAATGCAAATGTTGGCTCGGGACATTCAGGATTTTTGCAAAGATACGAGTATCCCTGTTTTGCTTCTTTCACAGGTTTCAAATGAGTCCATGAAAGATAAACACAGTCTCCCTAATGCGAAAGGAGGTGGGGATCTTTTTGCAGCATGTGATGTTTTTTTAGAAATTATTTGGGATTTCAGAGGAGAGCAAGACGAGATAGCAGACAAGAATGAAGAAGGATTTCATCTGAGGGAGCTAAATAGAACTCTTTCTATGGCCAAAAATAGATTTGGAATGATGGCTACAACTGACCTCATCTTTGATCGTAAATGGGGACTTTATCGAAATTTCTAAACCAACACATCAAAACAATGATCCGTGCCTATCCGGTTGTTACCCACAACCACAATATCTAGTGTGTGGTACAAAAACTCAAAAGCTGATATTGCTGTGATAGAGCCCGTTCGTGAATTTGCCACTAGTGCCATTGTGTACGAACCGGATAGGCATGCAATGATCAACAAACCAGAAAAAAAGGATACATCCAAAACACCGAAGGAAAATGAAGCCATTTCCTTGGGGCGGTCTACTATTGAATTTGGAGTACACTATGCAGATAATAATCCAGAAAACTTCGTTCAGGATGTCTGTAAAGCCTTTGCATATACTGGTGTATTTGATGGATTGAAAGACAATATCCCTACCTAGACTTGCATTAAAAACTGAGATAGGTTATAGATTTTGTAGATGGATATGTTTATGAATAATGCGAATGAAGATAAGCCTCGAAGAGTGGCGATTTATATTCGTGTCTCTACCCAAGAACAAAAGATAGAAGGATACGGGCTAGAGGCTCAACGAAAGAAGCTTCTTGACTATGTGAACAACAACACAGCTCTCAACCTCTATACTCAGAATGAGTGGATTTATTGCGATACACATACCGGAAGTGATTTTAATCGACCAGAACTCCAGAACCTCCTCCTTGCTGTAAGAGAGGGCAAATTTGATGCAGTTCTTGTTTGGAAAATTGATCGACTCTCTCGATCACTGAAACACCTGCTCACTATCTTCGAAGATTTCGAAAAACGACAAGTTAGCTTTATCTCAGTTCAAGAAAATATCGATTTTCGTGGGCCAATCGGAAAATTAATCTTTCAAATATTTGGAGCGATTGCTCAATTTGAGAGGGAGCTAATCAAGGGGCGAACACAGATGGGGAAAATTGCCTCAGCAGAGATGGGAAACTTCACTGGGAATTTCATCCCATACGGATACCGAAAGATCAAAAACAAATCTGCAAAAGGCAGTCGATTAGAATTAATCAAATCCGAGAAAAAATGGGTAGAACAGATTTTTTACTGGTACATTTACGATGATATGGGGTTTGGACAGGTCGCCAAAAAGTTGAATGAATTGAAAGCTCCCAGAGGAGAGGGGTCTACCGCAAAAAAGAAGATTGGAACGTGGACAGAAAAAATGGTTAAGCTGATTATTAACAACTCTCTGTATCGTGGAGAATTCATAGCCAATAGAACCGATGAAGCAGGGGCAACATTGCCAGAAGATCAGTGGACGATTGTGAAAGTTCCAGCCTGCATTTCTGAATTAACCTTTCAGCAAGCTCAGATTGCAAAATCAGAAAGAAAAGGGGGTAAATACACCGATTACATGCTCAGCGGAAAATTAGTAGATATGACAGTATCTCCTAACAAGAAATTTTCTGGTTGTAAGCGATTTAAAGGCGGTTTCAGCTACAGAAGAAAGCAATTTGATGATCGATACGATAAACATCATTCCGTCTTTGAGATCCCCGGAAAACAGATTGATGAATTTGTTTGGGGGAAGATTATGGAAGCTATGAAAGATCCAGAAGTGTTCATCAATCATTACCTCTCCAGAGAATATGCTGAACCGGGAAAGATTGCGAGGATCGAGCAAAATCTGGAAAATCTTCGAGAGCAAAAAGTAAACATTGAAACCCTCAAAATCGGAAAAATACAAAATGCTTATGAAAATGGTATCTATGATGAAGAAACGCTTCAGAGAAAAATGACGGAAGAAGAACTGAATGTCGTGCAAATCGAAGAAAAAATTCAAGAACTGGAGGATGATCTATCCTTTATGAGTTCAATCAATATCGAAGTAGAGAAACTCAAGACGGCTTCAGAACAGATCAAATATCGGCTAGAAAAGCTTACAACATCCCAAAAGAAGGTTATTTGCGGTCTATTTGTGGATCGCATAGAAATGTTCAGGCGAAGAGATGGGAAACACTGGAAGATCAATGCCGAGATATTCTTCAGGTTCAACCCTAACAAGTTCCCCTCTCAAAAAGCAGAGGGTAGAACCGAAAAAGTGGATACTGATGCCTCAAAAGAGACCTCCGAGGTTGAAAATCGAGAGATTGGTGCCACGAGGTAGAATTGAACTACCGACACATGGATTTTCAGTCCATTGCTCTACCACTGAGCTACCGTGGCTTTGTTGGGCATAACTATTTCTAGTGATTCAGAAATGTCATTTTTCTCAAAACTTTCAAACAGATTGTAAAAAAAAATCATAACTCGTCAATTATATATTCATGGAAACTTTTTCCCACATTCTTCTATTTTTCAGTTTTAAAATATCCAAAATTGATTAGTTTATAATTTTAGCTATTTCTACATTTTCATCTACTTTCATTACCACTACTTGTTTTTCTGCTCCAGGAGAAGTAATAATCCGAGGAAATTGATTAATTTTATTATTCAATTTATCTTCAATCCTCACACCAATCATCCTCAGTTCTTCACAAATTATTTGTCGGAGAAAAGCATTTCCTTTTCCAATTCCTCCTGAAAAAGTAAGTACATCCAATCCTTGGAGTACACCATAATAGGAAAATATATATTTTACGATTCGATATACAAACATCTCTACTACTAATTTGCAAACAGGATCACCATCTTGTGCGTTTTCCACAACTTGTTTCATGTCGTCAGTTCCGGTCATTCCTTTGATTCCGGATTGTTTATTGAGTATTTCTAGTATTTGATGTTCTGTGAGATGTGTCTGATCTTCTAGATAGGGGATAATTCCCGGGCTGATGTTTCCTGATCGAGAAATCATCATGAGTCCGGCAAGTGGTGTGAATCCCATGGTAGTGTCTATGGAGTGTCCATTTTTTACAGCTGTAATTGATGCTCCTCCTCCTAGGTGGCAAATGATAATGCGGGAAGAAAGGGGATTTGAGATTTCTTTTAGCTGATTTAGTACTGATTGACAGGCGATTCCATGGAATCCATATTTTTGGATGTGGTATTTTTTACTCAGTTGTGTTGGGATGGCGTATTGTGATGCGAAGTCCGGAATAGTGGTGTGAAAAGCCGTATCAAAAACTCCGATAATGGGAATATTTGAATTCGTGTTATGAATTTGTTCGATAAGGTTTATGGCAGGAGGGTTGTGGAGGGGAGCAAGAACGGAGATTTCTTTCAGTTTTGTCAATGATTTATTATTGATCAATGTCGGTTTAGAAAATTCCGTGCCACCGTGAACAATGCGAATGCCTATTTTTTTGATGTCGGAAATAAATTTGATGTGACCTTTGGCAATGCAGTAGTTAGTGAAGTATTCAAAACTGTGTGAGTAATCTTTTTTAGTGATTTGTTTTTCTTCAAAAGAATAAGTATTTTCTTTTTTTCTAAATTCTCCTTTGGTGATGCTTATTTCGTTTTTGAAGAGGGCGTATTTTGCAGAGGTGGAGCCGGGATTGATGGTAAGGAGATACATTTGTCGCAAACGAAGTCTGGTGGGTTGGGCGGGATTCGAACCCGCGGCCAATAGCTTAAAAGGCTACTGCTCTACCAGCTGAGCTACCAACCCTTACTGAACTTCAGGGACAATATACATCTTTTAATTTTTTTCAACTGTTTTCTATTGAAATTGCCTCATAAAACGATATTGCTTACCTATGACGAAACTTTTCCTTGCTGGAACGTTTGATAATTTTCACATTGGTCATCAATTTTTCTTATGGTCAGGAAGATGTTTGTGTGAAACTATGACTATAGTTGTAGCACGTGACAAAACGGTTGAACTAAAAAAAGGAAGACTTCCCATAAATTCTGAAAAATCAAGAATTGCCAGAATTCAAAAAGAGAACATTTCATTTGCATCTGTACGTTTGGGAAGAGCCGATGGAGATTTTATTCAGACCTTGAGAGAGGAATCTCCTGATATATTGTATTTGGGATATGATCAGATTTTTGATGAAACAATAATTGAAGATATTTTTCCAACATTGCATGTGATAAGAGCTAAACCATATTTTCCTGAGTTTTTTAAGAGTTCAAAATTTAATATTTTAAGATAAATCTTTATGCAACATCCTAAAAATTAAAAATTTGACAAGTGTTTGTTAATTCTTATTTCATTGGTGTAATAAGAGTTTTTAAAAATGAATAATTTGCCAGAAAATCCAGTTTCAGATGATCCTCAAAAACCTTATGACAGTCTTTTTGGAGATGAAAAGCGTCGCAGGGAGATGGAAGTTTTAAAAAAAGTATCTGAAACAGTTGTATTAGTGATTGAAGATGATGAAACATATGAAGTATTGAAAGGTTTTGAGATGACAGGGCTTATAAAGTTTGGATTTTATTTTGGGAAAAAGCAGAGTGAGGTTTCGTTTACTCCGCTTGGGAAAAGATATTATGAGGCTGCTAAAGGGGCCTGATTAGCGTAGGGGGTTAAAGTTTTGGGATGGAGAATAAAAGTGTCACACTTGTTTTTTTAATATGCATATTTATAATAATCTTGATGACTACAGTTTCTGATGTCGATTTCGAACAAGATGTGAATAAATATTTATCTTCAGTTGGGGAACAAAATGAACCTCTATTAATTGAAAGAAAGAACCAGAAATTTTTATTGGTTGCATTTGATGATTTGAATTCAACATATGAAACGCTCTATTTAATGAAATCAGAGAAAAATAGAAGCAAATTAGACAAATCTATTCAACAATTGAAAAATGGAGATGTTGTTACTTATGATAACCTAAATGATTTATGAAAGTATCCTTTTCCAAAAATGCTCAACGAGATTTTGATTATTGGAAAAAAACAAATGTAAATAAATATCAGCGGATTAAAATTCTTTTAGAGTCTATTATACAAGATACGAGAGTAGGGAAACCTGAACCACTGAAATATCAATATTCAGGTTTTTGGTCACGACGGATTGATAAAAGTCATCGTCTGGTTTATCGTGTTTTTGGAAATAAAATTGAAGTTATCTCTTGTAGGTACCACTACTAACAAATGAAATCCATACAAAAATTAATTCTCCGAAGCATTCGAGAGGGAACGCTACAATTGTGGCGTAATCGGTTTTTGTCGTTTACTACTATTTTGTTGGGGTCGTTGATTTTGCTATTAATAAACTTTGTTTTTGCTATTCAATTTTATGCTGATACTTCACTTAAAGATCTTGAATCTCGTGCTGATTTTGCGGTCCCATTAAGAGCTGATTTTGATTCATTTGATCTAGAGGCTATGCAAAATGAACTTGGAAATTTTAATCTTCTTTCAAGTGTATACCAAGAAATGACAGTAGATGGAATACAAATACCGGCACACCTTAAATTGAAATTTGGAGATCTAAGAGAGGTGGATGATGTTTTTACTGTGCTGAGTAAAACCAGATATGATTCCGTAGTGGGGGTGAGAGATATTGATGGAGAACGAGAATTTGTGACTCTTATTAATCGATTAATCAAGATTAGAGATTCAGTAGAAAAAGCAAGTTTTTGGCTTTCCTTTCTTTTTCTGGCCGGAGGGATACTGCTTGTGATTAATACTTTTCGTATTGCTCTTTTTTCACGAAAAGATGAAATTTTTATTAGTCGGTTTGTAGGGGCTGATGCAAAGTTTATTGTTGGTCCCTATTTGGTAGAAGGATTGCTTTTTGGTATTATCTCCAGTTTTATTGCAATTTTTGTTTTTATGTTTTTACTTCGGGAGATTAATGCACTTCCAGGTGGGGATATATTTATGTACATGTGGGATAGCGTATTTTCAAATGAAATTATGTTGGCGTCTGCTGTCGGAATAGCTGGAGCATGGATATCCGTGAAACGATATTTGTCTGGGAGGTATGAATAATTACTATTTCCATTACATTTTGCTATTCATCATCAAAAGCTTTATTATTAGGTCTGTAAATAAATGCAAAATAAAAATAACCATTTGGCGTTTACTCTGATAGAAATTCTTATGGTGGTGGTGATTATTGCTATATTAGCAGTGATCTCTGTGCCGTCTTATTTGCAATTTCGAGAACAATCAAGGTTGAATTTTTCTTCACAATTATTGCAAACAGAATTGCAAAAGCAGTTTTCTTCTGCGCGGTCGTTTTCAAGAGTATTTGGTTTGCGTGGAATGGCGGATTCAGATGTTTTTACTATTTATTTGTGTGAAGCTTTGGATTGTTCTGATCAATCTGATATTGAGAGTCAGGAATTACAATCTAGTATCATTTTTGAGTCGCCTGTGAGTT
>CAZQFO010000083.1:0-8284 GCA_964592695.1 uncultured Candidatus Peribacteria bacterium | reverse complement strand
ATTTGAACGGTTATTTTCTTCCATGCCCTTATATGTCGTTTCTTTATGAAAAGAGTGAGGAAAACAAATTGCTCTTTTTGATAAGCCGAGTTCTGTTTAGGGCGTCATTTATCTAACCTCATATTGAGATTCATCTGCAGGAGATTGCTTGAAACGAGAAAGAAATCGTATTTTCAAGTAATCGCCACCTGCTTCTCTGCACCAGGGGTTTGACATGCTAATCTCTTGCAAAATTAGTAATGAGGTGAATCACCGCCTCAATATTTCACTAGGGCCCCAACAAGTCAGGGATACATAATTTCTGTGCCACTTTCCGTCGTCAGGAAGGATTCTGTGTCTTTTAAAAATATAATTTACTTGGATTAATTTTGGAAAAAAACATAAAGTCACTCCCTGGCGCATCGATCGTTAATCGTCTGGTTTTCTTTCGTGCAGCTCGGACTTTCCTCTTCCTAGAGTGTGCTAGGAGGCGACGCCAAAAAGAGCTCTAAGAATTTACCCATCTCGGGGAATATTACAAGTGAAATTTTAAAAAAGTGTTTTTTTATAAACCTTCAGATTGTGCTGTGTCTACTAGTTTTTGCAACTCTTTTTCATTTATAATTCTATGTTTACCGGCTTTGAGTTCTCCTAGGTGAATATTTCCTTGTCTGATTCGAATCAAATCTATTACTTTGTACTGCAAATTGGAGCACATTTTTCGGATTTGTCGATTTCTTCCTTCTGTTAAAGTGACTCTGAAGGTTTTATTTTCGATTTGTTCTGTTTTACATTTATGAGTTATTTTTCCGTCAATGTCGATTCCATTTTCAAATCGTTTTAAATCACTGTGATCAATTTTTCGATCTACGGTTATTAGATATTCTTTTTCTTGTTTATATCGGGGGTGCATCAATCTATTGGAAAGTTCTCCATCATTTGTGAGTAACAACAACCCTCGTGAATCTTTATCTAACCGTCCAATTGGAAATACTCGAGTTTGTCCAAAATTAAAGTTTGCAAGTGTTTTGCAATTTTTTATTTCCTTGAGAGTGCTTTCAACTTTTTTTGGTTTATTAAATGCGATAATGAGTGTTTTTACTTTCTTTGTTTTTTGTACTTCATTATCTATTTCTACGATATCATTTGGACTGATTTTGTCTCCTAAGAGTGCTATTTTTCCGTTTATTTTTATTCGCTTATTTTGGATCATTTGCTCTGCTTCTCGACGAGAGCAAATCCCTTGTTCTGATAGGTGTTTTTGAAGACGTATTGGGGTTAAATTGGTCATCATGTGATTAGAACATGACCGCTACGCGGAATTAAAAAATGATCTATCTTTGTTGTACTACGACGTGACAAGTAATAATGAAAGAAATGAAAACAATAATGGGGGAAAAATCATTTTTCTATTTTCCGATACAAGAACATATAGGATTTGCAACAAAGTTAATTTGTAATCTATATATATGCTTTTCCCGCTCTCTCCACATAACTTAAAATCTCTAATTCATCAGTTCCTGAAAACCTTTCGAGGCTTTTTGCAAGCATTTTTGCTATCTGAATATTTTGAATTAATGGAATATTTCTATCTATGGTCTTCCTACGGATTAAATATCCATCTGACATTTCTTCATGAGAGAATTTATTGGGTGTGTTTATCACCATCGAGACTTCTTTGTTTTCGATCAAATCTGCTACATTTGGATGAGTGTTTGATGAGATCTTATGGATTATTTCACACTTTAAGCCGCTTTTTTGCAAGAATTTTGCAGTCCCCTCAGTTCCTATTAATTCGAATCCAAGATTCTGCAATTTATTTGCAATTAGTACGAAATCAGCTTTGTCTTTAACTTTTCCAAGAGTGACTAATATTTTCGTCCCATGAGAAGGTGGTGTAAATCCAACCGAAATGTAGCTTTTCATAAAGGCCTCCTCTACGGTGTCGCCAAAACAAGCAACTTCTCCTGTAGAGCTCATTTCAACACCCAGTGCAGGGTCAGCTCCTTTTAATCTAGAAAATGAAAACTGGGCGGCCTTGACTCCTACTGCTTGGATTTCTAGGGGGTTTTTTTCTTGAGGAGACAGTTTTTTTCCCATCCAGACCTGAGTGGCAATTTCTATAAAATTTTGGCTGAGCACTTTTGAAGCAAATGGAAAAGAGCGGGAGGCTCTTAAATTACACTCAATGACTTTAATTTCGTTTTCTCTGGCTAAAAATTGAATATTAAATGGTCCTGAAATAGTTAGTTTTTGTGCTAATTTTTGGGCAATTTTTCGAACGCGTCGTACGGTTTCTAGGTACAAATTTTGTGGAGGCAATACTATGGTAGCATCTCCAGAATGTACACCGGCATTTTCTACATGCTCAGCAATTGCCGAACAGATAATTTCTCCATTTTGTGCTACCCCATCAAATTCTATCTCCTTCGCATTTTCTTCAAATTTTGAAATTACAACAGAAGCTTCTGTTGTACCAACGGCTAATTCTAAGAATTTTTTTAATCCTTCTTCATTTGTAGCTATAGCCATTGCAGCACCAGAAAGTACAAAACTTGGACGGACGAGTACGGGGAAACCGACTTCTGCAGCGAAAGTATTTACCTCATTTATATCTGTAAAAGTTCTCCATGAAGGCTGATCAATTTTTAATTCATCACATAGTGATGAAAACTTTTTTCGGTCTTCACAGGTATCGATTGATTCAATGGTCGTTCCCAGTAGGTTTATATTGTATTTAGCTAGTTCTACGGCCATGTTTTGTGCGACCTGTCCTCCTGTGGAAAATATTACACCATCAGGTTTTTCTTTGTCACAGATATCTAAAACCCTCTCAAGGGTTAGTTCTTCAAAGTACAACTTATCACATTCGTCAAAGTCCGTGGAAACCGTCTCTGGATTAGAATTTATAAAGATTGTTTCGTGTTTCATTTTTTTTAATGTTCGCAAAACCTGTGCCCCGCACCAGTCAAACTCTACAGAGCTTCCAATACAGTAGGGGCCTGAGCCGAGAATAAGGATTTTTTGCTTTTTCATTAAGCAAACTTTACAGATATTTAATAAATTTACAAATCTTATAGAGGGGATCATTCACTGGGGTAGGAAATGTACATATGAAAAGGACAAATGCAATTTCGACATCTGCAAGAGTGTGCCAATAAAGTATAAGTGCATCGTCGGAAGCCGCTTTTCTCGGGGGCTCGACTCGCTATGCTCGCTCACCCCCGCCTGTCGGTCGAAGCTCGTAGAGCGAAGACTGATGAAGCGGCAAAAAAACAATCTCGTAGTTTTGTGCAATATTACGGAAAAAAATACCCTAGTGAGTTCTCACTTATCAAGGACTCAAGTGTTTTATTATTTCTTCAAATACTTTGTCTAATTCTTCTAGGCTTTCAATTCTTACTAAGCGATCACGATATTTTGCTGCATTTGGGATTCCGCGGACAAAATGTGCGAAATGTTTTCGTAGTTCCATCAGTGCCCATTTTTCGTTTTTAAATTCAGTGGCAAGAAGTGCATGACGACGAAAGAAGTGGAGTTGATCTGTGAAGTTTGGTTTTTCTGGGATTGGATTTCCATCGAAAATAGTTCGTGTTTCTGCAAAAATCCATGGATTTCTTAACGCAGCTCGTCCAATCATGATACCATCAAGATTTTTTAGATTCGTCTTTGCCATTTCTGCAGAAGTGATATCACCGTTTCCGATAACTGGAATAGAAAGGTGATCTTTTGCTTCATAAATTTTTTCCCAATTAGCATTTCCGGTAAATTTTTGTTTTGTCGTTCGTCCATGGATAGTTAATGCGGATATTCCAGCTGATTCAAACATTTTTGCGGTATCAATCAATTGCAAATCATCAAAAAATCCTAGTCGCATTTTTACAGAAACGGGAAGGGAGGTGGAAGCTACTAGTTTTTCAATCATTTTGGCGGACTGTTTAGGATTCTTCAAAAGTGCAGAACCGTATCCGCTTCCAATTATTTTGGGAGAGGGGCAACCAAAATTTAGATCTATTCCGTTGGCTCCAAGATCTTCTACTACTTTACCAGCTTCGACAAAAGCTTTTTCTCCAGATCCAAAGATTTGAATACAGAAGTAGTTTTTTTCATTTGGGGAAAATGAAGCCATTTTTAATGTTTTTTCATGTCTTCTGCGTAGGGCTTCTGCTGATAAAAGTTCTGATACTAAAATAGTGGATGGTTCGATTTCTCGAATCATTCGACGAAATGGACTTTCTGTGTAGCCTGCCATAGGGGCAAGAATTAGGCATGGACGTGAAATTTGAGACCAGAAATTGTTACTCATAAGTTGAGTATTTTATAGATAATTAGTTTTATTCATTATTTATCAATTTTGATTTAATTATCAATGTAAGGGATCTAGAAAAAAATAACCTTTTCCAATTTCATCATAGCTTCACATCATCTAAATTTCTAAAAAAGTCTTAACATATCCCGATATCTTTCGATTTTTTATAAATCTATCTGATGCAAATCTATGCGAAACTTATTTTTTCCCAAGCCCTAATGTAAGCAAACTTCCCCTCAAGAACGTTTGATCAGTCTATGAGTTACACCAGAATTTGATAAAAAGTACACAAAAAATGTATAAAATTATCTATAAAAGACTATCATTTAGGTGTATATTTCATACTATTTTTTGTAGTGATACTTATGTAATAATTTAATATGAAAATCATCTCCTGGAACGTAAACGGTCTTCGTGCAGTGGAAAAGAAAGGGGAATTGCAAAAATTTATTGATACCTATCAACCTGATATTTTTTGTATTCAAGAAACAAAGGCTAAAATCGAACAACTTAAACCGATTGAAAATAAGTATTCCAACTATGTTCAGTATTATCATGAGGCAGAAAAGCCAGGATATTCGGGTGTTGGAATATGGATTCACCAGTCATTTGCGTTTCTGCATTCATCTAAAGAAAACCCTATTAAATACTGGCGTGGAATGCCAAACTTTGAAGATACAGAGGGGCGTATTTTGCGAGCTGATATTGGAGATTATTCAATTCTGAGTGTTTATTTTCCAAATGGAGGGAAATCTCCGGAAGCTTGGGATGAAAAACTAATTTTTTATGATTTTTTTTTAGCTTATGTAAACGGGCTTCGTGATACGGGCAAAAAAATTATCTGGTGTGGAGATGTAAACTGTGCTCATGAAGAAATTGATTTGGCTCGACCAAAAGAAAATATGGAATCAATTGGGTTTCTTCCCGAAGAAAGGGCCTGGGTTTCGAGGGTAATAAAAAATAAATGGGTAGATGTATTTAGAGAGATGCACCCTAAAAAAGCGATGTATTCGTGGTGGCATTTAGTCACGCGTGCTCGAGCACGAAATGTAGGATGGCGAATTGATTATTTTTTTGTGGATGAGGTATCGTTTTCTGATGTAGATTCGATTGATTATTTAAATGAGCAGATGGGGAGCGATCATTGTCCGGTTAGGTTACAGGGATCCTTGTTACAAAACTTCAGGGGCCAATGACACAATCTTTTGAAACCCCTTTTCTCTCAATTCTCTAGCAATAGGTCCAAACACACGAGTGCCTTTTGGTTGTTTGTCTTCGTTAATTATAACTACGGCGTTTTCATCGAATCGCAAAGTCGATCCATCTTTTCTTTTTATAGAACAACTTTGTCGTACTATTACCGCTTTTTCTACGGATTTTTTTTTCACGACCCCTCGTGGAGCGGCTTCTTTTACACTTACAACGATCACGTCTCCGATTCGTGCGTATCGACGTTTAGAGCCACCTAACACTTTGACACACATTACCCACTTGGCTCCAGTGTTATCTGCTACTCGTAATCGGCTTTGCATTTGAATCATTAGTATATTTAAAAACTTAATATTCACTATTTTTTTGCTTCAGGGGCTTGAGTTTGTGATTTCCCTTCCTCAATCAAAATCCATGTTTTGAGTTTTGATATAGGTCTATGCTGTTGAATAGTGACCTTTTCACCTAGTTGTGCTTTTTCGTTTTCGTCATGAGCAAGAAAACGTTTTGTTACTCTATACCTTTTTTTGTATTTGGTATGGGTTCGATACTCATTTACTTCCACCTTTATGGTTTTAGCTCCTGATTTTTTTACGACAACGCCTTTTTTGGTAATCATGTAAATTAAGTATAAAAATAAAAATAAAATTTATTGTGTGGTCTCTATGTTTAGCTCGCGATTTTGCATAATGGTTTTTATATGGGCTATGGTTTTTCTTTGTTTTGCAATCTTTGCTACGTTTTTTTCTTGCCCGGTTTGCACATGAAACCGTGTCACTGCTAACTCTTTTCGTTTTTCCATTAGGAGCGATGTCAGTTTTTTTGGTGGGAGTTGTCGTAATTCTTGGATTGTCATAATGGATTTATTAATACTTAGTTTTGAATAGATTTTAATCAATAAAAATCACACATTATTATATTTCATTTGAAACTATTTTACACTTCACACACAGTTTATAGGTAGCTAATTTTAGAGCTTCTTTCATGAGTTCTACGCTGGCACCGGACATCTCAAATAATACTGTGCCGGGTTTTACCTGTGCCACCCATTTGTCGGGTGCTCCTTTTCCTGATCCCATTGGAACTTCTGCCCCTTTTGCTGTAAGAATTTTATCTGGAAAGATTCTAATCCATACTTTTCCTCCTCGTTTTACAGCACGAGTAATAGTTCGTCGAGCTGCTTCTATTTGTCGAGCCGAAATTTCTCCTGCGGTTACAGCCTTTATAGCCATTTCCCCATAAGCGATTTGGGTCATTCGATTGGCAACTCCCTTGTTTTGGGATCGTAATCGAAACTGTTTTCGGTGTTTGACTCGTTTGGGTTCTAGCATTTTTTATTGTAATTTTGTGTATAGCAAAGCCGGACGATAGTATGAAAAAAAATTAGGTAGTCAAGGAAAAGTGATGTAAGTACTTGATGTTACTTAAATAGTTCATAAAAAGTATAATTAATCTGCAATAAATATGAAAATCATTACTCCTGTTCGTCCATCTAATTTTGAGGATTTTGAACGATTGTTTTTGCAGATTAATTATCGTGCGGATATTATTGAGATTTGGTTGGATGGAGTGAAGGATATTGATGTTTTTTTTGTGCATATGTTTGTTTTTGTAAATAATTTAGCAAAGAAGGATGGGGGCAAGTCTATACAGTTTTTGGGTGTGTGTAAATTTTTGAGTGAAAATGGGAAATTTATTGGAGATGAGTCTGAAAAATTTAAATTACTTCATCGATTTTTAGATTTGGGAGGATGTTACATTGATTTAGATGTGACTCGAAATTCAACGGACGGGCTTCGGTCTTTTTCTTCAAAAAAATTATTTTTATCATTTCATGATTTTGAAGCTGTTCCTGATGATCTGGAATCAATTTTTATGAAAATGAAAAGATATGATCCGTTTATGTATAAGTTTGCTGTGACCGTTAATTCGGAGAACGAATTAGATCATTTTATGCAATTTATAAAAAAATTCCCATCAAACATGAATGTGATTTTTACTACGATGGGGAGATTTGGAGAAGTTGGGCGAGAACAAATTTCAGGTATGAAAAAGTCTTGGGGGGGCTTTTTTTCTATTGATTTGAAGCAGCGAACGGCAAATGGGCAAAAAACGTTGAATGACTTATAAATATGCGAAAAAATGAGTGATGATTTTTCTATTTTGAACAAGTTTTTTAAAAAAAGTCGAAAAAAAACTTGCAATGAAATTGTTTTTGCTTGAAAATAGTTGCAGTGAATTGCGAAACACAAAATCTAATCAAAAAATCGTGTTTTCGCTAAAATAAACCCAAATTATCATGAAAAAATTAATGCTAGCGGTTCTCGGAGTTATGTGTTTTACTGGGATGTGGGGAGGTGTGGCGATGGGGCAACAGGCTGAGACAGCGAAAACAACAGGAATGATTTTTATGGATGATCGGCCTCAAAATATTGCAAATGCAACGGGGCAGGAGGCGCTTACTTTTCGTTTGGTTTTTGGGACGATGATTAATTACTTTCTTTTCTTTTTGGGGCTGCTTTGTACGACGATGATTATCTATGGAGGGTTTATTTATATTACTTCTGCTGGAGATGATGGAAAGACAGAAGAGGCAAAAAAGATTTTAATATATTCTGCGGTGGGAATCCTGGTTATTCTACTGTCATGGGTAATTGTGAATTCTTTACTTTCTGCGGGACGTACAGAAACTCATTCTGAGCAGGGGTCAGATCTTAGTGGGTAGTAGATGGTTAGGGCTTGGGAAAAAATAACCTTTCCAATTTCATCATAGCTTCACATCATCTA
>CAZQFO010000082.1:0-8483 GCA_964592695.1 uncultured Candidatus Peribacteria bacterium | reverse complement strand
CGAACCCTCGGGAAAAGTGCCATTAAGGTCGAAGTGCAAACATGATAGTATTGATTGCTTTAATGAAACCTTTGCTTGATTTTCATAAAGTCAATTGCAGAATAGACCTACATTTTGTTTTTATTCCTAATTACCTTTGATGCCAAATATCGATGGGTGATTGAGATACTCCCATTATCTTGATATACATCTGTGTACACGACAGCCACTGTGTTTTCTGAGTTGTACAGACGTTTGGGGACAGTTATTTTTGATAGATTGTATGGAGTGATATCTGTTCTGTGTAGAGTATGACCATCTTTTGCGATGACTACTTTTATGCGACCTTTAAGTATATCCCTTTCATTTATTCGATGGACTTTTTTACCACCTTCTAATACGATTGATCTACCTATCATCTTACTAATATCAAAAGTATATGGTCCGTTTGAGATTATAAGCTTTTGATTTATGTCTCCTTGCATAAAATCTACCTCTCTTTTCATAGGTTTTGGGGCAGGAGGAGTTGGCTTTGGTGAGGGGGCTGGGTATTTGTAAATAGGCAATGATTTTTGCACTTTATTGTCTGGGGGAATGAAGGAGGGGAGAATTTCTTTTCTGTTTTCTTCACTATCGGCAATGGGAAGATCGTCTTCTGTTGTATTAACAGGATCAATTATTAATGGAGAGAGCCTACTTAGTTGCTGATCTGCGAAATTATGTGGAATAGTGGTCGCAAAAGAAACATGTGGCAGTACATCAGAATTTTCTTGTATATTTGTTTTTTTTATCGATTGCCCCACGCTAGACAATTTTTTTCTAATACTAGAGATAGTATTAGAAAAGTTTGTTGTTACAGATTGAATTATTTCATTTTTTCGAAATAGATGTAAACTAGCTCCAGTGATCCCTCCCACCAAAACTAATAGTACGACGATTTGCACATAATTCACCAGAGGACGAGGGTGATCAAATTCAGGAAAATCAAATATTGGTTCAGGGGCGGGATCAGAGTCTTCTAGAAGTTTTGTAAAGAAATCTTGGATTGGTTCTGCTTCTCGCAATTTTCCCGGCTGGAAGATATACTCTTTCCTAACGGTTTGAATATTTATTGGACATTTTATTTTATCTTGAGGGGCCTTGTCAAATATTAATTCTATTTTTTCGCTGTTTTCGTGATCGTCCTCAATTTGGTCGGTGGGGACGATGCTATATTTATCTAAATTAATTCTTCTATGGTGTTTATTTATTGGATATTCTAGTCCACTTACATCTATTTTTACCGGAGGTTGTATAGATTCGAGGAGTGTTTGGGAGTTGTCTTTGCTACGTCTACTTGGAGTTTCGGTAGGGAAAAAGAAAGTCTGATCTAGATCACATCGTCCCTTCCAAATACTTTGTCCATAATCAACTCGAGCAAAGTCTAAAATATTATCAAGATCCTCCAAAGAGGGGCGACGATTACTCCTTCCACTTTCATTTTCAATCTGAATATGTTCATCGATTAATAAATTTTCTTTTGGGTTCATGCTGGATAATTAACGTTTTAAAAACTATGAAAATGCGATTTACCAATATGCACGTTCTCGTATCGGAAAATAGAAAAATTATTTTTTCCCCATTATTGTTTTCATTTCTTTCATTATTACTTGTTACGTCGTAGAGCAACGAAGATGGATCATTTTTTAATTCCGCGTAGCGGTCATGTTCATTCTTTGATTTCTTATTAACAAATACTCGATTGCTTGTCAATGTGACTTTGTTGACATGAAAAAATAAATCACTAAAAATCCAAAAAACAAAAATGTAACTATTCAGAACGATAATTTACTTGATTTTCATGAAGTAAACACTGAAATTACACAAAAATAAATATATTTCCATAGACGAATGTATTTTTTTATGTATAAATCATGAAAGAGAAAGAGTATAGTGTCTTTGAATCAGCAGTAAGAAACAGTCCAAATGGGGTAGTCGTTATCAAGGGGAATAGTCAGATTTGTGAAATGAATTCTGCTGCGGAGCATATGTTTGGATATGAAGGTGGAGAATTAATTGGAGAAAATGTTTCGGCGATTATTCCAGTTCCTCATAAAGAACGCCATGATGGTTACATTGCGCGATATATTAAATCAAATCAGGCTCGCGTGATGGGAAAGATTACGGAAGTAGATGGACAGAAAAAGGACGGGGCATCTTTTCCTATAGAACTCTCCTTGTCTGAAGCCGCTAAAGGTAATGAAAGATATTTTGTGGGCATTATTCGTGACATCACAGAAAGAAAGATTCAGGAATCAGAAATAATAGCACTAAAGGAGAGATTAGAGAAGCAAAAGAAGGAGATAATAGAAAAATTGGAAAGGACCAATACAGAAGTACATGAGAGTGCAAGACGCCTAAAACATGCGGAATCTATAGGAAAATCTGGGACATGGGAATGGGATTTGTCAGAGGATGAACTTTTTTGGACGGATCAAATCTATCGGATATTTCAGGTTGATCGCAATTCTTTTGATGTGACTTATGATGCGTTTCTTAAATTTATACATCCAGAAGATCGTAGGACCGTGGAATCTGCTATTGCAAGGGCATTGACAGGTGAAAGAGAATATGACATAGAGCATCGCATTATTATTAAACGTGACAAAAAAGAAGAAGTTCGATGGGTAAGAGAAAAAGGCGCTGTGACATATGACGAAAGAGACAGGCCTATGCGTATGCTGGGAAATGTAACAGATATTACCGATGACAAACGCATTGCATCTTTTCAAAAAACAACGCATGATCTTCTCGAAATCGCTTTAGAGGAGGGGCCTGGTTTAGAACAAGTACTAGAAAAATCATTGGATCGGTTACTCTGCATAGATTGGATGACTATTACACAAGGAAAAGGATCTATATTTTTGACAAATATAAAAACGGGGAATCAGGATCTTATCGTTCAAAAAAAAATTGCTGAGCAGCTTTTGACCGTATGCAAAGAAATAGTCCCTGGGAATTGCCTCTGTGGAAAAGCTGCTCAGAGTAAAGAGATTGTTTTTTCAGGGTGTTTAGACGAAAAACACGATATAACATTTGATGGGATTGAACCACATGGTCATTACTGTGTTCCGATTCTTCATGGAAAAGATTTGTTGGGAGTACTGAACCTCTATGTAGAGCATGCACATAAATCTACCTCAGAAGAGATTAAATTTCTTAATAATATTTCCAGGACTTTAGCCCTTCTGATTGATAGGAAAAAGAAGGAACAACAGATTAAAAAAAATGAAATCAGGCTTAAAAAATTAGCATTTTCCGATTCTTTGACGGGGCTTCCAAATCGTTTGAGGTTTATGGATTTATTATCACATACGATAAGGTATGCAGAAAGAGCAAAAAAAAGGGTGGCCCTATTTTTCATCGATCTGGATGGATTCAAAGCCATAAACGATACACTAGGACATGAAGCAGGAGATGATCTTTTGAAGCTGGTAGCAAAACGATTAAAAAAAAGGTTTCGAGATTCAGATGTTGTAGCTCGAATATCTGGAGATGAATTTGCGGTTTCAGCTATTATCGAAGAATCAGATCAAGCTAGTGTGGTGGCTCAAGGTATTGTTGACGTATTACATTCTGAATACTTGCTGGGAGATAAGGTAGGAGAGATTGGAGCGAGCGTCGGAGTATCTATTTACCCAGAAGATTCGATAACCGCAGAGGACTTATACGGAAACGCCGATGCAGCAATGTTTTATGCTAAAAAATCAGGAAAAAATCAATATTCATTTTATGATGGTCAGGTTCAAGAAAAAGCAGAAAGAAAAAAAGCTTTAGAAATGCGTTTGCGTGAGGCAATTGAAAATAATGAATTTACTCTTCGATATCAACCTCAAGTAGAATTATCTTCAGGAAAAATGGTAGGAATGGAAGTGCTATTGCGTTGGGAAAAAATCATCAAGTTTGCTAGGAATGAAGTAAAAGAAATGTCAGATGATAAACTATCAAAACTATTAAAAGACAAGGATAAAAGTATTACAAGGGAAGAATTAGATGGTCTGTCTGATATTGAAATCGAAACCCTATTTACATTTGTTGAGACGATCTCTTTTCCTGACGAATTTATTCCCATAGCTGAAGAATCAGGATTGATAGTGCCGATTGGAGAATGGGTATTGAGAGAGGCCTGCCGGCAAGGGAAGGAATGGCAAAATGAAGGACTTTCGCCAATGAAAATCAGAATAGGAGTCAATCTATCTCCAAAACAGATTCTGGATGATAGTATTGTAAATAGTGTATCACAAATTTTAGAGGAAACTGGTTTCGGAGCAGGTTTTTTGGAATTAGAAGTGACCGAAAGTGCACTTTCGGATAGAAGAGATCCCCAAAAAGAGGAAAAAGTAATTGAAGTATTAAATAAACTTGCGGATTTGGGAGTATTTCTTTCTATTGATGACTTTGGTACAGGAGAGTCAGCACTCTCCAAACTTCCAGAGTATCCAGTAACCACCATAAAAATTGATAGATCTTTTGTGCAGAGACTTTCGCATTCAGATCCGGAAGTAAGAAAAAGAGCAAACCAACTCCTTCGAGCTATTGTAGATATGATGAAACAACTAAATCGGCAGGTGATAGTGGAAGGGGTGGAAACCGAAAAAGAAAGAGATTTTTTATTGGAAATAGGGGCCGATATTTTTCAGGGATATCTCTACGAAAAACCTCTTACTGTATCAGAAATAAGGAGAGTGTTGTTCGAAAATAAGCTTATTGATTATGCAAATAATGTAGAGGGATCATTAGGAAATAAAAGAAGCGAAGAACTTAGAAACATGGCAGGTGGAGTGGGATATTCTTCTTCAGAAATAAAACCAATTAAAAGTACGCTTTTGAGCATAAAAAATCTTTCAGATATTTTTTCACTCTGGAACAGGGATAAAAAGTCAAAAATAACAAATTCCTAATCCTCAATTGCAAACGCCACATTCAACGACAAATGGACCTCTACTCCTTTAGGCTCTACGAGACTATCTCCGCCGCCACGACCTTCCATAGCCATCGGATAGGGCATGTTATAATCATTGATATATTCTTCGATCTGAACGACTTTTCCAATCTCTACATCAAACACAGTGGCAAGTTTTTGTGCTTTTTCTTTAGCATTATTGGCTGCAATTTTTCTCGCCTTGTCATAAGCTTCTGATTTGTTTTCCACTATATACTGAGCGTTTCCAATATTGCTGATACCAGATTCAGCCGCTTGATCTATGATGTCGGCAACTTTTGTCAGATCACGAATTTTTATATTTAGTTGATGACTGGCATGATATCCGACTAGTTCACGTTCTTTGCTCTGATAATCATAATCTGCGTTTATATTATAATACTGAGTTTTGATGTCTTCTCGAGCAATTTCTAGTTTTGTAAGCACTTCCATGATTTTATTTGTCATGGCTTTATTTTCTGTCTGTGCTTCTTTTGAGGTTTTGCCTCTAGTTTCCACTCCTATGTTTACAATCGCGGTATCCGGTTTGATCTCGACTTTTCCCATCCCGTTAACTCTGACGACATGAGCAATTTCATCAGAAACATTTCCCGAACTAAAAAAACCTCCAATTCCACCTCCCGCATACGAATAATTCACAAGCCCTATGATACCAGAAGCAAAAATAGTGGCACAAACGAAAGTGATGATTTTATTTTTCATTATTTTGATATTTAAGTACATATACCTGTACAGGGAATGTTTTTAAAAAGCCATGTTTTGATGTATTCTAAGATGTGGCGCCTATCACATCCACCAACCCACTTCCAAAGTCCGGATCTTTTCCAGCTGTCCCCAGATCCAGAGCCGTATCCTCCAACTTTTTTTGCACTTCGGTTGGATCCCATGTACCATTTTCATTTGTATCATATTCTCCTGGGAGAGTATTCAAAACTAAAGCTACAGCCCCTGTTACATGAGGGGCTGCCATGGAGGTCCCACTTTCTATACTGTATTCGCCCCCTTTTGTGGTTGAAAATATATTTACTCCAGGAGCTACCAGATCCAGCTCATCTCCTCGATTCGAAAATGAAGCAAGATTGTTTTGATCATCTGTTGCAGATACGGCAATTACTTCTGTATATGCTGCTGGATAATCTACCGTCGTACCGTCATTTCCTGAAGCGGCCACGATGACCAATCCAGATTGGGTTGCTTGTGCTACAGCATCTCGAAACGATTGTACATGTGAATCAGCACTAAGACTTAGATTCACAACCTGCATTCCGTTTGTCACACTCCACTGCAAAGCTTCGATTACATCAGATAGGTATCCGCTTCCTTTGCGATCAAGAGCTTTTACGGCATACAATTCAATCTGTGGACCAACTCCAATCTCATTATCAATAGCAGCAATTGTTCCGGCTACATGAGTACCGTGTCCATTATCATCCTTTGGAGATTTGCGAGTACTAATAGAATTATATCCTCCCCAGACATTTGCCTGAAGATCCGGATGAGAAAAATCGATTCCGGTATCAATTACAGCTACTTTTATCCCAGCTCCGGTTACAGAGTTCCAAACAGAATCGGCACCAATCTGATGTATGCCCCAGGGAAGCACTTCTTCTGGTTGAGAAGGAGGTTGTTTTCCTCCTCCTTTTCCACCTCCACCATTACCACCCTTTTTGTTTATGCTGACAGTGATGTCCTCATCTATTCGTAATACTTCGGCTCTGGTTTTAAGTGCTTTTTCAGCAGCTTTTGATGGTAGATAAACCGCCATCCCATTAATCAGTTTAAGATTTTTAATCTTTGTTCCACCAGTATTTTTTAAAAGATTATCTTTCGCCTTCTCATTTACAAAACTCGAATCAAACACTACGATTTTGCGAACTTTTTTTGAAGAGGTCAGGTCGCCTTTTAGCGAGTCGGAACAACCAGTAAGTAGAATTCCAACTAGTACTGCACAGAAAAAAGATGAGATCAGGTAATTTTTGTTTTTCATAATTATTTTTTTTATTTATATAACTTGTACCTAATACAAATTAAAAATGCAAATTTCGCGAAATATTTATCTGCGAAAATCGGTTGATAGTGCTTGTTTGCTTGAAAAAAAATTAAAAAAATATAAAAGAAGCACACAACATATACAAAAAAAGAAAGAACCAGTATAGTAGTACTTATTTTAGAATTATAAAAATGGCAAGTAACGAAGAACAAGTCCTTGGAGATCTAGAAGCCGTAGAGGTAGGAGAATATATTTTAAATGATCCGGATCATATCGTCGCTTTGGAGGGAATGTATTTACAAGAAGATATACGGCTTAAAGGGAAAAATGGATCAGCTTATTTGACAGCAGGATCTCAACTATCTAGACAAATTATCGAAAAATTGAAAGAAAAAAATATAAAATCTGTTTTCGCAAGAAAAGCTATAGATGAGCAAGTAGCTCAAGTCGCAGAAAAAATTGAAGATGCCTATCATGAGACAGAGCAAAGAGTACAAGAAATGTTAATAAAAAAGAAGCAAGAACTACGAGGACCGATTAATGAAATAAAACACAGAGGAGCTCTAGTTGCCAATGATACCATGATTGGAGATGTCAGCGAGATGGTAGCTAAAATTCTTAGTAATTTCGATATTACGGCGACAGAGGGGATTGTCAGAATGTCAGGACATCACGATGGAACACATATACACAATATGGATGTAGGTTTAAGAGGAGTTGGAATAGCCAATCAGTTAAGGGCGAGTTCGACTTATTCAGACATGCTAAATGATCAGGCAATTCAAATGCTGGGAGAATCCGGATTCTTACATGATTTGGGAAAGCTTTTTATCTCTTTAGAAATTTTAGATAAAAATGGAAAACTAACCAATGAAGAATTTGAAACTATCCAGAATCATCCATTATATGGAGTTGAATACTTGTCTCAAGAAATGAAGATTGATTCAGAAGTTTTATTTGGGGTGGGAGCTCATCATGAACACTATACTCTAAAAAGTGGCTATGGGATTTTATCAAAATTTTTAGACGAAGTACGTATTGCATTACCTGAATCTAGAAAAAAACTAGGATGGTTGATAGCGAATATATTAAGTGTGGCAGATGTATGGGCTGCTCTGGGGGAGCCTCGGGCATATCACAAAAACGGTAAGTATCTGATTGAGATTCTACTCATACAAGTAGCCAATATGTGGGAAAAAAAATATGATCCACAGGTGTTTAGGGATGGGTTTTATCCGCTGTTTACATCACAGCCAGGATATGAAAAAATCTTGCAGGCAGGCCAGACATTTCCATTGATGTCTTTTTCGTGGAATAGAAAAAATGAAATTATGGATTTATGCGAACTTCCTCGTAAAGAAAATAAACTCTCTTTTGAAGAGGTTATAAAACTAGGCTTACTAAGAGATGTGATTTATAGTCCATTGCTAACTGGTATTAGTTCCGTAAGCGAGGGGTATGAAATTTTGAAACGGAGAGGGGGCGCTACTTTTTTTGAGCTAGAAAAAGCTAAAATAGCTATTCCTGATGATT
>CAZQFO010000081.1:0-8490 GCA_964592695.1 uncultured Candidatus Peribacteria bacterium | reverse complement strand
CAATTGAGTTTTTGCATAACGATTGATATCTAACTTCCGTTTTGTCTTTTTTTCCTTTTTTTCTCGAACCGGAATGTCTTTTGGAATTAAATTATTCTGCTTCGTGTACTTGGTAATAATAAATAAAAATTTATCACTTAGCTCCTCTAACTTTTGTGCACCTACTCCACTAATACGAGAAAAATCATCCTTCGTTTGTGGAAAGAAATAAGACATCTCTTGCAAACTTTTATCCCCAAAGATAACAAAAGGTGGCACCCCCCTCTCGTCCGCGAGATTTTTTCGCAACTCCCTAAGTACTTCAAAAAGCCCTTGATCAAATTCAAAATCCTGAACTTTATTAGATTTTATTTCCTCTTTTGGTAGAGCCGGCATTTCCATTGTTTCTCGGTTCTCCAAAAACACAGTCCCCTTTTGCGTTATAGCAAATGTTGGATACATTCCTTCGTTTTTTTTGAGATAATTTTGTTGATATAAATATTTAAAAACATGTGTTAATAGATCTTTTGAGCTATCTTTTGCAATTCCATAGACAGTGAGCTGATCATGATACTTGTCTTTTATTTTTTGAGTTTTTGCTCCTCTCAGTACATCTATGACATGATTTTGTCCAAAATAATTTCCCGTCCTTACTACAGTAGAAAGTATCTTTTGTACCAATTCAGTAGCATCAAATATCTCTTTTTCATCCAAACAGGCATCACAATTGCCACAATCTTCCTTCAAATTTTCTCCAAAGTATTCCAATAAATATTTTCGACGACAGGTACTTAATTCACAAAATTGAATCACTTCCTCCAATTTCAAAAGTTCTTTCATTTGTCGATTAGTATCAGGCATTTGTTCGATAAAAAAATCATGTTTTCTACGGTCTCCATATGAATAAAATAATACACAATCACTCGGTAAATCATCACGTCCGGCTCTTCCTATCTCTTGATAATATCCTTCTAGAGTTTTGGGAAAAGTGTAATGCACAACCAATCTCACATCAGGCTTATCAATCCCCATTCCAAATGCAATTGTAGCAACGATAATTGAAACTTCATCACGGATAAAAAAATCCTGTGTTTTTTTACGAGCATCTGCTCCCATTCCAGCATGATATGGAAGAGCATTAAAACCATTTATTTTTAAATTTGCCGCTACTTGCTCTGTGTCTTTTCGTGAAAAACAATAAATAATCGAGGATTCCCCTTTATGTTTTTCCAAAAGAACAATTAGTTTTTCCAGTGCATTTTTTTTACGTCGAACCTGGATATTTAGATTTGGTCGATCAAAGCTCGTAACAAACTTTCGCGGAATATCAAGTGATAGCTGTTGAACAATATCCTCCCTAACTCTATCTGTAGCAGTGGCAGTCAAAGCGATAATAGGTACGTTTAGAAATTGTTGTTTAAGATGACGAAGATTACGATAATCAGGACGAAAATCGTGCCCCCACTGTGAGATACAATGTGCTTCATCCACAGCAATTAAACTAATATTTAATGAATGCAGCAAATCCTGAAAATCCGATACCGAAAATCGTTCTGGTGCTACGTAAAGAATTTTTACTTTTTGATTTTTCAAATCATCGATTACTTGTGTAGCATCCTGAGGTTTCAGCGAAGAATTTAAATATCGAGCCGAAATCCCATTTACATTTAATCCATCTACTTGGTCTTTCATAAGTGAGATGAGTGGAGAAATAACCAGTGTCAGTCCTTCAAATTTCAAAGCTGGAAGCTGATAACAAAGAGACTTCCCTCCTCCGGTTGGCATAAGAACCAAAGTGTCTTTGTAATCAAGAACGTTTTGAATAATTTCTTCCTGAAATGGACGAAAGGTGTCGTATCCGAAGTGGGTTTTGAGGAGTTGGTGCATTTTTCATTGACTTTAATAATAATGTGGTATAAAATAATTGGTAATATGTCGAAACTTTGCTGACGACCTGTCCGCCAAAGCTTATTTCATACTGGACGTATAACGAAGGAGGAAGAAGACGAACAAAAAGACATCAAAATGGGGAGGTTATTTTTTTTTCTAGATCCCTTACTCTGAAAAACTTATTTTCAGAAGTTGCCTCTACTTCTTTTTTCAATTGATTCCACTCATCAAAATTTTTCATGTGATATAATGCTTTTGCTCCGGTTTTTTTATTTATCCAAACAAAACTTATAGACTTTTGTTTATAAAACAACTAAAATTTTATTGTATTAATTCATAATCTTATTCTCATGGAAATCTCAATTCTAATTGCAAAAATGATGGCACTCGTTTACGTAGTAATGGGGCTTGGATTTGCCATTCATACAAAATACTTCAAAAAATCCATAGATGGGATGATGGATAGTGGCGGAGTAATGATATTTGGGGGTGTATTTGCTCTGATAACCGGATTTTTACTGGTCAATTTTCACAATATCTGGGTTACTGATTGGCCCATAATCATCACAATTATTGGCTGGATGGGGTTACTTAAGGGGGTGTTGATTTTTCTCACGCCAGACACACTACTCAAATTCTCGAAATTCACATTTAATATGTTTTCTATTCGTACACTGGGTATTTGTGCTCTCATATTTGGTTTGATGATGGGATATTTTGGATATTGTATTTAATTTTTATATAACTATTCAGCACGATATAAAGGATTGAATTTTTGGCACTTCACGAGGACGACCGTAGGGAGTCCTCGGGAAAAGTGCCATTAAGGTCGAAGTGCGAACATGATAGTATTGATTGCTTTATTGAGACCTTTGCTTGATTTTCATGAAGTCAATAGCTGAATAGTTACATTTTTATAACAAATGAAAAAATAACCAACACACAAGAATTATTTCAATACATCAATGCCCTCAAAATCACAATACATTCAATCCTTCCCAATCACCGTTACTATTATAATTATAAATGTTGTCGTATTTATTGGAATTCACCTCAAATTAATTTCTTTCACATCAGCAGTAAGTCTTCCTCAGACATATCATATTGGCACATTCCTTTCCCATTTTTCACACGTAGAATGGTGGCATATACTAATGAATATGGCGATTTTTTATAACATTTCTCCGCTTATAGAATCCAGACTTTCTCAAATTACATATGCACTAATTATCTTTTCTATTTGGATTATATTAGCGTTTCTTATCATACCGTTTATTCAAACCCCATCTCTGGGATTTTCGGGAATTTTACTGGGACTTTTGGCATTTGCTACTGGATTATATTGGCACGTAAAACAAATCTCACATCAGCTAATGAGTTGGATAGGGTTAAATATATTGATTGGGTTATTGCCAATGGTTTCTTTTATTGGACATGTGGGAGGAGTGGTAGCAGGAGGGATTGTTTGGGGTGGATATTGGATATTTGCATCAAAAAGATAAGCTTTTATGGTATCCTCCCAAAATTCCAATGTAAATCCTAAAAATCCAATTTCTTCATCCAGTGTTTATGCAGTTTCCCGCATTTCATGTGAAGGCGTTACACTGAAATTTTGGGAGGATACCTTTTATGTTGGTTCATGTAGGCAGAATTAAAAATGAAAAATTAAGAATTAAAAAATGAAAGAAATGAACCCGTTTTCTATTTTCCAATACATAAACAATTACATGATAACAATTAATGAGCGATATTAAATCTATTGCCTTTTTTCTTCCGGTTCATATAATCCGAACATTAGTCTAAAAAAGTAATAAAAAACATGAAAAAACCCCTCCCAAAAAATCTTCCTCGAAAAAATAATCCATTTAGCTACCTACTTATTGCAGCTTTAGTTTTAGCAGGACTGACAATTATGTTTGAGCCTGATGTCCTAAACCCAGGAAAAAAACCAACCCAACTCCCAATATCAGCTTTATTAGCAAAATACGAAGCTGATGAACTAAAAAAAATCCAGATCAAAGAACACCTTATTACCGCAGAAGACAACGAAGGACAGCTTTATGAATCGGTCAAAGAGAATTTTGCAACAATTAAAGACTTAGAACTGACAGATACCGAAAAAAATACAGAAATTGAAATCATCGATACCAGCTCCGACAAAATGTGGACTAATATTTTAATCGGAGTAGCACCTTTTATTCTTATCATATTATTTTTTGTAATTCTTTCCCGAAAAATGGGAGGAGGAATGGGAGATGGAGGGCCTTTTGGATTTGGTAAATCAAAAGCCAAAGTATACGACAAAACTAAACATAAGACTAAATTTACAGATGTAGCCGGAGCAGATGAAGCAAAAGATGAAGTCGTAGAATTAGTAGATTTCTTAAAATCACCCAAAAAGTACCAAAAAGCCGGAGCAAAAATACCAAAAGGAGTGCTTCTAGTAGGACCACCAGGAACAGGAAAAACCATGATCGCTCGTGCTATTGCCGGAGAAGCTGATGTTCCTTTTTTCTCTGTATCCGGATCAGAGTTTGTAGAGATGTTTGTCGGAGTTGGAGCCAGTCGTGTTCGAGACCTCTTTAAAACCGCAAAACGAAATGCTCCAGCCATTATCTTTATGGATGAAATTGATGCTATTGGAAAACAACGTGGTGGGATAGCTGGCGGAGGAGGACACGATGAACGAGAACAAACACTAAATCAGATCTTGACAGAGATGGATGGATTTGAAGCGGACACATCTGTCATCGTAATTGCAGCTACAAACAGACCAGATGTATTAGACAAAGCACTCCTGCGTCCAGGAAGATTTGATCGACAAGTCATGGTGGACCTACCGGATATAGAAGCTCGAGAACAAATATTAAAGGTACATGTAAAAGAAAAAAAATTAGCAACAAAAACAGACCTCAGAAAAATTGCCTCTAAAACAGTTGGATTTTCTGGAGCTGATCTAGAAAATGTACTCAATGAAGCCACCATAGCATCCGTAAAAAATAACAGAAAATCCGTCACTCAAGAAGATCTAGATAATTCTGTAGAAAAAGTGGCCATGGGACCAGAACGAAAATCCAGAAGGATAACTGCAGAAGAACGAGAAATTATTGCTCATCATGAAGTAGGACATGCCATTGCAGGACATTTTACAAAAAATTGCGAACCCGTGCATAAGATATCTATAATTTCCAGAGGTGGAGCACTAGGGGTAACATGGTTTTTACCAGAAAAAGATACATATTTAACCAGTGAGCAAAAATTTATGGATGAGATGGTCTCTTTACATGGAGGTCGAATAGCCGAACGGTTAATATTTGGACAAACCACCACAGGAGCATCAAATGATCTAGAAAGAATCACAAAAATCGCACGAAAAATGATCATGACTTATGGAATGGGCGATCAAAAAAAACTTGGTCCAGTGGTGTTTAAAGATGGACAAAAAAACTTTACAGGTTATGACATAAATGAGAAGGATTATTCTCAAGATACAGCTAAAGAAATCGATGAAGAAGTAAAAAGACTTATTCTCGATACAGAAGCAATCTGCGAAGCATCATTAAAAACACATCTTCCATTATTAAAGAAAATTGCCAAAGACCTACTCAAAAAAGAATCTTTGATGAGAGCTGATTTTTTAGCTTATTTTAAATAGAAAACGGATTCATTTATTTCATTTTTTAATTTTTCATTTTTAATTTCCACGTATACGACTGCGCAAAAACTCCATTCTCCAAATACACCTCCCCTCACGCATCGTCGCAACTTCCCAATTAGTTCGTACCCCATATGGTGGTGCATTAAAGTATTTAATCTGATTAAATGCAGATTTTTCCAATACCTCCACTGTCTCTCGAAATAAAAATTCCTGATCCGTCTGAAACACCCACTTGGTTTCAGCCGAAACATATGACGAGGATTCTGATAAAAATTTTGAACTAATAAATCTGCGTTTTTTGTGTCGTTCCTTAAACCAGGGATCAGGAAAATTAACGTAGATTTCTTCAACCATCACTCCCCTATCAATGGAAGGCTTAAGAATATTTTTAAAATTTAACCCCGCATCACCCTCAAAAACAACAACATTTGAATGATCTTTAAACATGCTCCTCAAACGCTGAGCTAATGGAACCCGAATTTCAAATAGAACAAAATTCTTGTTCGGAAATCTATCAACCAAAGCCTGTATAAACTCTCCCTTGCAAGATCCCACATCCACTACCATAGGATTATCATTTACAAAACCATCAAAATGATATTCATGTGTCATAGAAAGCGGATTCACATGAGCTCGTAATCTTTTTGCCATTTGTTATTTGATCAAAAAGTACGGCAATACTAATAATCCCCCACCAAGAATCAAACAATAAGCACTGAACCAAATCCATTTTCCCTCAACTAATTTTAGCATCCACTGAATGGCAAATAAAGAAGCTAAAAATGAAGCACCAAAACCAATAAGATTATTAACGGAAAAAGAAAGACCTCCCCCTAAATCTGACTGTGCAAAAATCAACGCCCCTATTATTGTCGGAATTGACAGCAAAAAAGATATTTCCGCTGATAATTTTCGCCTTAATCCTAACAAAATCAAAATTGCTATCGTGAGACCAGAACGAGAAATACCTGGAATAACAGCAATCCCTTGAAACAAACCCAATAGTATTGCCGTATTCCACGTAAGAATGTTCTTTTGTGAACGATATTTTTCAGCTACAAAAATAAAACAAGCTGTAATCATCAGTGTAATTGCAACCGTCTCAATTGATAGGAAATCATCAAAAAACGGTTTTATCATTAATGCCACCGGAACAGTACATATCGTAGCTACTATAAGTTTCCATCCCAAAAGATCATTATTTGATTTTGTTGGAAAAAACGTATTTTTAAAAATTCGAAAAATTTCTTTACGAAAGAAAACCACCACCGCCAACATGCTTCCAACATGAAGCAAAATTGTAAGATTCAGATCTGGTTTTAATCCAAGATATGTTTCTGCCAAATATAAATGCCCCGATGAAGATATCGGAAGAAATTCTGTCAGACCTTGTAAAAAGCCTAAAAATAGATATTCCATTTTTATTTCTTTGAAAGTAAACTAAATATAGATACACTTGGATTAAGATTCAAGGAATATGGGAACAATTATCAAAATAATTCGCTCTGTTTGAAAATTCTTGAATTGGATAATTTATTGAAAATTGATTATTGATAATTGAAAATTTGAATACTATCTCAATAGCCATTACTCATTGCAACAAATTATCATAGTCCTTATCTATAATGACAACCAAAACCTCTTTCATCCCAAACCTAAAAACAGTTTCCAAAAATCCACAAAGACTTGCCTCTGGTCACAGATTATGTCCGGGATGCGGAATATCAGTAACCCTAAAACAAGTGCTTACCACGATAGATAATCCTATCATCACAGCAAATGCTACAGGATGTTCTGAAATTTGTTTTGGAGCTTACCCATACACCAGTTTTAGATCCCCATGGATTCACTCACTATTTGAAAATGCCGCCTCAGTAATCTCTGGTGTAGAAGCTACATGGAAATCCTGGGGAAAAAAAAATCAACTCGATGCAATGCAACAAAAAACAAAATTCTTAGCAATAGGTGGAGATGGAGCTACTTATGACATAGGATTCCAATGGCTCTCAGGAGCAATCGAAAGGGGGCACGATTTTGTATATATTTGTTTTGATAATGAAGGATACATGAATACCGGATACCAAAGGTCCGGTGCTACTTCTATGGGATTTAAAACCAATACAACACCTATCGGATCAAAAGTTATAGGAAAACCTCAACATCGAAAAAATTTCACCCGAATCATGGCCGCTCATAATATTCCATATGTAGCTCAAGCCAACCCAGCAAATTTTGCCGATCTAATGAAAAAAGCTCATCGAGCGTTTGAGGTGAAAGGACCTGCAGTGATTAATTGTTTTTCGGTTTGCCCAACAAACTGGAAATACAGTCCTGAAAAAGGAATGTCCATAGCACAACTAGCAACAGATGCCAGCTACTGGCCGATTTTTGAAGTGGATCATGGCAAATGGAAAATCAACTATCGTCCACGTAAACCTCAAGGAAAACTAGAAGAATTTCTTCAATCACAAGGACGAACTAAACACCTTTTAAAACCTGAAAACTCAGAAATACTCGAACAACTGAAAAATAAAATTGCTGAAGATTGGGATTATTTGGAAAAGATGGAAGGGACGTTTACTCCAATGACGTACCAGTAAAAAAAACTAAAGTTGTAGTTTTTGCGATTTTCATGGACGACGAAGGCTGATTTATCAGCCAAGGAGTCCAATGAAAATCGCATCTTGGCGAAGATCTATCATTTCAGATTATCTTTTTTATAGAGCCCATCTACAGCATTTAGGGCTTGGGAAAAAATAAGGTTATTTTTTCCCAAGCCCTTACTTGTTGTTTTCATGGTACAGGATTGGAGTAATTACGAACAGACCTGGTGCAAGGGGGTACACCAAATTTTCTTTATACATTCATAGTAGTTTGCATGTTCCTTCAACAATAATTGTTTACAACAAAGGCTCCACAGCCTTCAACTCTTTTACATTGAGTCTATCGGACTATGGAGCCTG
>CAZQFO010000080.1:0-8495 GCA_964592695.1 uncultured Candidatus Peribacteria bacterium | reverse complement strand
TCACGCTTTTTGGTTTCTACATAACCACCTGGCACAGGATAAAAGGAATTACCCTTGGTGTGTGTAAAAAGCTTTTTATTTTTTCTTGAAAAAGTATCAACAATAGTTTATACTAAAGTTGTAACTTTATTATCACCAATGACTACATTCATCTCCACCAAACAACTCTATGGAAACTTCAAGCATATTAGTGACGAAGTACAAAAAGGACATACTTTCATTGTTTTGAAACATTCTAAACCCGCCTACAAAATTACTCCATTGGATCTGGAGGATAAAAATATGCCTGATCAATCTTCCATAAAAACCAAGAAAAAGTATACTATGAAGGATCTCGATAAATTTATTTTTAAGGGCCGCGATCCAAAAGTAACAAATTTAGCTACCACCTACAAAGACTTTCTTTATTCTTAAAATCAATGATCCTCCTAGACAGTTCTATTATTATAGCAGCGTTTCGAGAAGATGAAAAACATCATTATGAAGCTTTAAAAATTCTTCGATCAGGATCGGATTTTATGTTATTAGATCACATTCTATCTGAAACACTCACGGTTCTCAAAATTAAAGAAGGTCATAAAGTTGCTAAAAATTGTCTTCATTTTCTATTAAACAATCAAAAGATTGCATTCCAACAGGTTTCACAAATAACACTAACTAATACCATCAAGTACTTCGAAGAAAATCAAACTACTCTTTCTTTTGTAGATACGATACTTTTTATTTTTTGCAAGGAAAAACACATGCTTCTTTCTACATTTGACAAAGATCTCCAAAAACAATTTTCATAATTCTCTACCTATGTCCACACTTATATCCGGCAAACAAATCGCTCAAGATCTCCTTATCTCAGACCTTATTCCTCGGATTGAAAAACTAAAAGCAAGTGGCATAATTCCTAAGCTTGTAGTTCTCCTTGTCGGTGACGATCCTGCTTCACATGTCTATGTGAACCAAAAAGAAAAAATGTGTGTAAGAGCTGGGATGTTATCTGAGATTGTTCGAATGCCAGAGTCCATATCCGAAACTGAAGTTTTGGATAAACTTAACCAACTTAACCAAGATGATTCTGTACATGGTATCATCGTCCAGGTTCCCCTTCCAGATCATATCTCTGAGGATAAAATCAACAAAACAATCCTTCCCAATAAAGATGTAGATGGGTTCTCTATCCACAACATCGGAGAATTATTTCAGGGACGAAAAACACTCGAATGCTGTACCCCCAAAGGAATCATCCGTATGCTGGAAGCCTCTGGTGTAGAGTTATCAGGCAAAAATGTAGTAGTCGTGGGACGATCAAACAATGTTGGAAAACCGGTAGCTATGTTGTGTTTAAATAAAAATGCCACTGTCACAATCTGTCACTCTCGAACAAGAAATTTGGATGCCATAATTGCTACTGCTGAAATTCTGATCGTTGCTGTAGGGCGGTCTGAGTTTATCCATGGTGATCAAATCTCAAAAGGTTGTATCGTTATTGATGTGGGTATTCACCGTAAAGACGATGGCAAACTATGTGGAGATGTACACTTCGCAAGTGCAGAAAAAAAGGCTGCCATGATCTCTCCCGTTCCAGGAGGAGTTGGTCCTATGACCGTTTATTCTTTAATTGAAAATACTGTGGAATCGGCTGAGAATAATTAATTTTTTAATTACTAATTAATGCTTACAACAATGATTATTGAGTTTCTAAAATCTGCTATCGCTCTTGCTAAATATGAACAAATCGAAGATGGAATCTATTATGCTGAAATTGATGGATTTGATGGAGTGTGGGCAAATGGAAAAACAAAAAACGAGTGCCAAAAGGAATTGGAGGAAGTATTAGATGAATGGTTGATCTTAAAACTTAAGCAAAATGCCAATATTCCCAAAGTCCAAAACTACAATCTTAACTTGATTGGATCATGAGAAAATTACTTCTCCCACAGAATATTTGTAAAAAAACTAAGAAAGCTCGGATATGAAGGCCCTTTTTCGGGAGGCAAACACCTGTTTATGACAAAAGGAAAACATGTGTTTCATATCCCTAATCCTCATAAATCTCAAGATATTGGTATACCATTATTATCACGGATTTCTGAAACAAGCTCAAATCAGTATTGAAGAATGGAACAATGTTTAATCAATAGCTTCACTTCTGTCCATCTTCCCACAACTTAGAAGTCGCAATGTATGATCGTCTTTTACTATTTGTATTATGCCACAAATATCCATTTTTATCTATAATCTCTAATAGTTTGGAGGCGAGAAAACTATTTCGAAACTCCTTTGGTAATATATTTAATATCATTCCCTTTGTAACTTGATCACCAGCCATTCTATCTATGTATTTCAATTGTATCACAATATTATCAACGAATTCTGGTTCTATTACAAATTCAGTTTCTTTTTCATTTTCTTTTTGATAGGGTCTTTTTTTAGACCATAATTTATCAGTAGCATAATATATTATATTATCTCCTTCTGTAATTTGTTCATTTAATATGCCTTCTTTTGTAAGTGTTTTTAACATTATTTTTCCGGATTTTGTGTCAGAAAAACACCTTGGTAAACATTTTAATACCATTTTTCGTGTAACCTTATCACCTGAAAAATGTGATAATTTTTTTAACTCAGATAAAACAGCTTCCCAAATTTCTGGATCTTCTAATTTTGGTCTTGAATAATTGCGTTTAGGTTTTACCATTTTTTCTGTAGATCCTTCATTATTTTCAGTTTGAGTTTCAGTATCTATGATCTTTTTATCGATGGAACATTCATCCTTCAATTGTATTTCAGTATTGCTAATAATTTTTTTTCTATGACTGTCTGGTTTTTTAGGATTCAGGTCTCCATTATTTAAAAATTCTATTGCATCGATATGACTGCGTTTATACAATGAAACCTCGAATAATAATTGAATTCTATCTGCCAAAAAACGAAGTACTTCTTCAGGCGAAATAATGATTTTTTCCTTTCTTTTCATAGATTTATTTAATCCTGCTGAGGGGGTATAATTCTCACGTTGATCAATGATATCTAAAGCAATTTTAACCAATTTTTGCGAGACACTGATAACTGTATTTGACGGACATGGGTGATCATAAGATATATTCCAGTAGTCTTCAAATAATTCGCTCATTATTTTTTCTAATTCCAAATTACGATCATAGGCAATAGCTATTCGTGTTTCTAGTTTTAATATTCTGGGAGAAGAAGAAGCATTTCGCTTTTCTATTTTCTTTTTTCTTCTTTTTTTTTCAAAAATATATGACATGGGATTTTGTGTTTCTAAATCGTGTTCTGTTAATTCTTTTTGCTCTGTTATTTGAAGAGAAGTTGGTTTGTTTAACATGTCCGTAGAAATTATCATGTTCAATTGATTGGTTACCAATCTGGCATAATCTCCTGCTGTTGAGTTTCCATTTAATTTTTGTACAGCACTAACAATATCTTTCTTCTTTTTTTGTTCATCTCTATTAGCTATATTAATGCGTTGAAAAATATCATCTACTACAGAGATTGTATAATCCATAGCTATGCTGTGTCGTTGCCTATTATCCAATATGCCTAAGAATCTTGTTGCGAATTCATTTTCCAAATCTCTTCTTAGGTGCGGTCCGAATTCATACATTGGGACGGTTTATGTTCATTAAAAGCAAAAAGTCAATTTTTTTTTGTTTTGTCTTTTTTTAGGGAGCCAAAAATTCAATCCCTTATATCGTGCTGAATAAGTTATTTTAAGGGTTGATGATGATTATTGCCGTTTGTCTGCCCATACTTTCCATTCAGCTAACATCGGAGCTGCAAGAAAGATAGAAGAGTATGTTCCTATTACAATTCCAATGGTCAAAGCTAGTACGAAAAAGAAAATTGAATTAGCTCCCCAGATCAATAGAGCAATAAGTGGTAAAAGAGTAGAAATTGAAGTGTTTATGGAACGTTTAATGGTTTGCTGAACAGATTTCTCAATAGCGTCTTCAAAAGTTTCATGAGGTTTTTGTTGTCGTACATTTTCTCGAACTCGATCTAGGATCACAATAGTATCATTTACAGAAAATCCAAGCGTTGCTAAAAGGGCTGTGATAAAGGGTAAATCTAGTTCTGTTCCAAACATAAAACCCAGCACGGTGAAAACACCGAGTACGATAATAATATCATGAAATAGGGCTGCAATTGCGACCCCTCCAAATCTCCATGGGTTGATAGTGTTTGGAATTTTTCTGAAGGCGAAAGCTACGAATAAAATGATTCCCATAAGTGCTGCCATAATCGCCCAAAATGATTTTTCTTTAAAACTAGCTCCAATAGTAGCATCTACTTTTCGATAACTTTCCGTTTCAAATTCTCCAACTTCAGTTTTTAGATTGGCAGTCATAGTTTGAATTTGTTCATCAGACATGTCTTCAATTGTAACCAAAAAATTTCCTTCGTCAGAAGTTTGAATCTTCACGTCCTTTGTAAGTTCAGTTCTTCCATCAAAGAATGTTTTTAATTGATCATTGGAAATTGATAATTGATCATTGAATTTCATATCCCATCTAGCTCCACCAGTAAAATCTAGTCCTAGATTTAGACCAAAGAAAAGAGAGCAAACTATACTAACACCGACAGCAATGCCAGAGATAGTGAACCAAGTACGACGAGTTTTTGTGATGTTCATCTTTAATAATGAGTAATTAGGGGAATTTAGGAATTAAATATTTATTCTTCATAAGTCAATTTATCTATTAAAATTTCTTTATTTCTGAGACTAATTCTATTTTCTTTTTCCATTTCATTTAATATTCGACGAACTCGTCTTGGTGATGACTGTTTTAATCCCGAAATAGTGGTGATGTTTTCTGGAAGATTAAATGCTTTTGGAGGCACCCAAAGAAATGGTGAATTTAGAATACTTAAAATCGTGTCTCTAATTAATCTATCTCCCTCTCTCGATTTCCAGGTTTCTTTTCTTCTCATTTTGACAAAGTTAATTATAACATACTATTGAACTTTACTTCTTGTTCGTATTCGTACTTAGCGAAGTTGCAGAACATCACCTTCAAAATTTATAGTTTATTAATGTTCCTTTATTATTCATTCCTCATTAGTCATTACTTTCTCTTCCGTATTTTCACTGTCCCCCTTTTTGTCGTCTTCTCCACAAACTTTTCCGTAATCCCAAACAACCCTGGTTTTTGGAAAAAATCAAAAAGTAAAAAGAAACGGAGAAGGTTCCTGGAGACATTGATAGCTGTAAACATAGATAAAATGGTTCCAACGATTAATGTTACTGCAAACCCTTTTATGATGCTGCTTCCCATGCTAAAGAGAATTATACACGTAAGGAGTGTTGTGAGATTTGAATCGCGGATTGCTGTCCAGGCTCGTTCAAATCCTAGATCTACAGCTTGTCCGAGGTCTTTTCTTTTTACAAACTCTTCTTGCATTCGTTCAAATATCAATATATTTCCATCTACGGCTAGTCCAATAGAAAGTGCAATACCTGCCATGCCAGATAATGATAACACGATTGGTCCACCGAAGCTCTGTGGCCAGATTTTTAGTATGGTAATAAAAACAAGTGTATAAATGATAAGAGAGAGAGAGGCTACTACTCCAGCAAACCGGTATCCAAAGATCATAAACACCATTGTAGCGAGGAGTCCAAATGCTCCGGCTTTTAAACTTTTAGTTAATTGTTCGGTTCCTAGTTCGGGTTTGATCTTTGTTTCATTTTTAAGAATTACTGGTGCATCGATAGCTCCTAGATTTAATCCGTCCGCTAAATCTTGAGCAGACTCAAATGTGAAATTTCCTGAAATCTGAGATTGTCTGCCGATAATTTTTTCTCGAACAGTTGGAGTTGTTATCCATTTTCCACCAACTTTAATTCCTAAACGACAAACTCCTCCTGTTCCTCCAGCATTACATTGTCCATTTCGATTGGCAACATTTTCTGTTAACTGAGCAAATAGATCCCCGCCTTCTGCATCAAAATATAAGTTTACTAAAGGTGACCCGATTTGATCATATCCGACACTGGCATTTTCTAAATGAGAGCCTCCGAGTGCTGTTGGGCTCCATGTAATCTCATTTTTGTTCCAGGCGATCATGTCGTATTTTACTTGTTCTTCTTGTGTTGTTTTTTCTCCGCCTTCATCGTAACTAAGTAATTCAATGACATGAAATCCAAAATCAGTTTCTATGACTTCGTCTAGCAGTCCTATTTCTTTTGCAACTGGTGTTGAATCAATTGCTTCAGTTGATTCTTCCTCATCGGTTTCTTTATCGGAAGATTCTGGTTCTTCGTTAAAAAATATGGCTTTATCAAATGCTGGAACCATTTGTCCTGGAGAAAATTCTCCCAGGTCTCCTCCGGAATTTTGAGCAGAGCCTTCTGTAGAATGAGATTTTGCCAATACTGAAAACTCGTCAGTTCCTTCTGATTGGAGTCGGGCTAACATTTTTTCAGCTTTTGTTTTTGCTTCTTCTTTTGTTTTGTATGGAAATTCTTCAATTTCTTCTATGATTCTTTTGGCTTCCTTTACTTTTTCTTCTCGCTCTTCTTCTGGGATGCTTTCAGGGGCATCAATGATTACTTGTGAGGCTTCTTTTGCTTCATCAATAGAATTATATGAACCCAAATTTAGTGCTCGTTGTGCCTCTGGATATCCAAACAATATATGACGAGCTTTTGCTTTTGGGGGTTCATGTTTTACGCGTTCTTCTGTCTTCTTTTCTTGAACTCTTACGATAGCCAAAACTTTTTTTGGATAGCTAGTGATTTTTAAATTTCCATCTTCGTCAACACTATAATCCATTTCTGTTTGAGTCTCAATGATTTCTTGAATTATAGTATTTGGTTGTGCTGCAAATAATTTTTCTGCGAATGCTTTATCTGGGATTTGGTCTTTGTATCGAAATCCTCCTTTTTCATGTGTTATGATTTTGTCATCAATTATTGTTCCTACTTTTGAATCCCAAGTTTCAGGTGTTGCAAATGTAATTTCTTTTGCGATTTGTGTTCTTGTTGTTTCTTCTAGTTTTGGATCTTCTTCAAAGAATTCCAATCGATTATCTTTTTCTGCATCACGTTTTGCTTTGTCGACATTTGATGAAGGAGGGAGTTGGATTAATATGTGTTCTTCGTTATTTACCTGAGATCGTTTGACGATTACTTCTCCCACTCCTGCTGGATTTACTCTTCGTTCTAGTGCATCACGTACTGATTCTGTGATTCTCTGTATATCTACATCATTATCAGGATCATCATCGTTGTTTTGTGCTTCTGCATCACTGAGATCAATTTGATAATCTAATTCGGCGCCTCCTGCTAGATCTAACCCCAATGTTATTTTTAATGATGACATTTTTTGGGTAATGGAACTTTCTGTTCCAAATGTGTTGGAATAAAAAGAAGCTGGAGCAGAAATAATTCCTCCTAAGAGAGCTATTCCAATAATGATACCAAAACGAATGAGAATTTTCTTTTTTATCATAGTAATAACTTATTTTTACACATTAAAAAACTACCACAGCTTTTAATTCCGTGAGAGTTTAAGTAAAAAATTACGAACGTCAAAACAAATGTAGTCTAGGCTATGGATTAGGCGTGTTTTTTTGTTAATGAATGCATAGTAATCGTATTTTTTGCGAAATTTTTTATATCCCAAATTGTGGATGATAATTTTTCTGAAATCACTTTCAAGATGTTGTTTTTTACTTTTTTTCCCTCTGCATGCACTATTGTTGTTTCTGATAATTCATTTTGTATGAGATGGATGAATTTATTAAATTCTTTATTGCGTGGATCCAGGTTTAATTTTTCTAAATATCCCAATGCTTGTCCTGCCAAATTGCTGAGAGATCTGTTTCCAAAAAATATTGGTTCACCATGATCATTAAAAACAAATCCTCGTTCTAATCCGTGTAGATGTGCCTTTATTGTAACTAATGCTGCATTTTGCTCTTTTTTCTCTGTTTTTGCAGAGCTAGCTATTTCAATAGAGCCTTCGATGCTGTCAAGTATAGCACATATTGTCGGGGCTCCTTTCCTTTGTATAATCTGTTGACTATCTTGGTCTCTACATTCCCAATTCGTGTATCCGTTTTGTAATAATTTGCCCAAGATTGCACCGGTAAACATTGCTTGGTGTTCTGTTTTTGTTTTGGGGGTTTGGTTTATTGTCTCATGTCTGTGTTGTAAATCTGGGGGGAATGGTGATGTGCGAAAGAATGCCTCATTTCTTTGATAATTATCGTTTGTAGTTGAAGCTGATTTTGATAAAGGAGTCATTTAAACTGAATATTAAGTGATTAGTTTAAACAATTAATTTGTTCTTGTGTAAAATTAATACTCTTGTGTCTTGGGGAAGTCAAGTTTTTTTTATGTTTTAGTATATCGGAATTTCAATCTTCTTCGTAAATCCTGTAAATGCAGCAGTATTGCAACTACTAAGGAGTTGTACTAATAGATTAGCATTGCTGAAATCTTGGATTTCAATCTTTCGCCGTTAGGCTATTGT
>CAZQFO010000079.1:0-8495 GCA_964592695.1 uncultured Candidatus Peribacteria bacterium | reverse complement strand
CATCGTACTTGACAGAGCTTGTCGCGAAAATGACCTTAAACCAAAAGATTCAAACTAAAACATTCTTGACTTTATGATTGATATAACTAATAAATACTAAAAAAATCACGAACAAAAATTTGTTTGTGGATTTTGTAAACAATATTTATTACAAATGGAAACTAGTAAAAGGTATGAAATCCCGGACATTTCAACTAATTTATTATTAGAATCTTTAAATATATCAAAAGAAGAGTATAAATATTTTTTAGGTAAACAGTCAGAAACAGCAAACAGATGGACCAATCATTGGCAAAAAAACGAACCATGTCTACAACCAATTAAAAAATTTTTATCCGAAAACGATCATCGAAAAATACATTATAGATGAAAACTTTCGACCTATGGTAGAATATTTACTTCAGCACGATACCTGGGGATTTTTTAACAACGGACTTCTCTATCTCCCCAATTCATTTGCAAATTCAATATACAATCTAATGCCTTTCTTTGCAAAAATGCGCAACACTATCAGTTGTTCATTTATTGATTCAGAATCAGGAAACATGATCGATATTCGCCACCAAAATAATCAAGCTAATCCTTTTTCTGGTTTTATAGATCCGAAATTTGAAAGAGAAAAAATTGAGAGATTCAAAGTTGCACCGTTTTTTCTAATGATGATAGAAAATATGTTTAAAAGCGAATCTCACAAGCAAACGATAAAAACATCTGGTCAGGGATTTTTTACTCGAGGAGCTCCTCGATCTGTAAAAAACACTATGAAACGCATAGAAAGAAAAATAGATAACATGATTACTCCGGATTTAAATGCAAAAGATCATTTTTCTCTGCTTTTAGCAACCTCTAAAATCTATCCAGAAAAAATTTATTTTTTTACACAGGCATTATCTTGGCACTTGATCCGCCAATCAAATACTGCATTTCCTATTCCAGACATTTTAACACGACCGTTTTTTAAAGATGTTTGGATAGCATGGGCAAAACAACATCAAGAAGCATTAAGTAAAAATTTAGATTTTCGAAACTATGTAACAGGATACTGGGGAGGGGAAGCTAAAATGCATCCACAAATCAGAAAAACACTATCAAATTCTGATTATTTATCAGCAGGTAAAATTACAAAAGTAAGAAATTCGGATACATCACAAAAAACAACAGAAACCATAACATCCACTCGTGTAAAAGCTACTCTCGCCACTATTCCTGATGAAAATCCACAATTAACTGAATGGAAAAATTTAAAAGCAAAACTTACTTCAGAACAAAAAAATGCTGTACATATTGCAAAAGAATTAAACTTACTAGAAATTCATAATGATTCCATTGAAAAAGCAAGGCTTATGACCATAGGAGCAGATAATATTCATACACAGTACAACAATGCGCTATTTAACTTTCTTGATGATCATCAATATTCTGCGCTCCTTGTAAGAACATTATTCTATCTTCCTGCTACATCAAGTCAATTTGATGATATTGAAATTGCAAAAATTAAAATTTTTTTATCAGATTTATTTCCAGCAATTTCTATCGGACATATAAGAAAAAAGAACAATGAATTTGTTTTACTTGGCAATGCAACAAAAAGTATTATAAAAAAGGGAAAAACCGAATTTATAAATAGGGTGATTGAGCAAGCATTTCTTACTATTTCTTTTCAGTTAAATCTGAAGGAAAATTTTAAATCAGACATTACCGTTGGTAAAAATGATGACATTCCTGAATCCATCTTTTTAAATATCGATACCCCAAACTACCTCTTTGCCATAGGTATAGCCCCTGTAAAAAAACAAAAAACACATGTAACTAAACACAAAACAGAATCAAGAGTAATCGATGCCATGTCTATGGTAATAATTCGGGAATCAACTAACATCATGCTATGGTACGCATTAATGAAAAATTATTTAGAAACAACTACAAGTCACGAACTCATTAAAACCAAGTCTCTTGATGGTTTGTCGGAAATTTTATTTCGAGAACAAGTTTGTGCGATTCCTGCAAAAGATCGACTCAAAAAAATAGACGCACTTACTCCCATTTGGAAAATGTGGTGCGAAAAAGAAGAAGCAAAAGCTAAAGCAGAAGAGAGAATACCATATCTCAGAATCCTCGGTTCAGAAACCAGAAAAGCATTTATTGATTTTTGGGGAGGAAAAAATGAAATTCCAAAACCATTAGGACAATTTTTGAAACCAATGAAGCCTAAAAAGACTGGTACTATTAAAAAAATTCACAATAGAACAACTCTTAAAAAAGCCACACCGCCTCTTACCACAAAAAATAATCATTATATACCATCTCCTGTTTTTGATTCTACTAAACCAGAAGAAATCAATTTTTTTTCAGAACCAATAATTGTCCAAAATTTCGAAACCGGAGAGTTCACATTTAACGTTCAGAATTGGCCAAAAAGCAATGTGAATCTGTGGATCAAAATCGAAATGAAAGGATCAAAAGCAAAATCTACTGAGTGGATTTCATTTAATAGATCCGAACAAACTAAGTTGCCTAGAACATTTGAAGAAAAAATGAACTATGTCACATTTTGTTTTAGTAAAATAGTACCTTGTAATGATCGAATTACGAGATCATCGTCTAATATCACATTTTATCATCGCATACAAAAAACAAAATCTGTTAATTCTCCAAGCACTGTTATTAATGCTACTGAGAAGTCCTCTTTAAATTCAACTGTCGATTCAGAAAATAATCCACAAATTGAAACCGAAGAACTATTGGGAGCGGCATTACTGGATTACGAAAAAAAATGGACAGATGCAGCAAATTGGGAGGATAAAAAAATAATCCTATCATCAACCATATTAGATGAAGCAGATATTCCATTAAAAAGTCCTTTTCGAGAACAAATTCAAAAAAAAGGATCCGATTATTTAGCTGGATCATTGGTTATACAATCAAAAGATCTCAAAGAAATATTGACCAAAATTTTTAGAGCTCATGATGACAAATCTAAAAAAGAGACCCAAAAAACAGATAATGAAATGATTATAGATAATTGGAAATTAAATGCTCCCGAAACATTCCATCGACTTGCTCGAGGCATGAGAATCCTCAAAAGATATCAAGGCAATTGGAAACAAAAATTCAATGGATGCGAAGATTATTGGTGGAACTTGGTCTGGAAAAGAGTGTCCGGACAAAAACTACAGGATGATATCAATCGTCTCAGATCAGATCTTCAAAAAGGAGGAATTAATTTTTGGATAAATCCTACATCAAATGGAAAAAAAATCACTTCTAACAAACCAGGAATTGGCAAAAGAATTTCAAAAATCAGATTTAGTATCAATATTCCAAAATCACAAGATAGAATAATTGGAAATATTTCCATTGAAAACGAAAATCCGATAGTCGATCTCGAAAACGCAGATAAAACACCATTTTACTGGAAAAATGAAGCGCAAAATGTGGGACAAAGCATATTTGCTACGGTAGCAGAAATTAGTACTTCATATGGTCAATTTGAACCAATGAACACGAGAAAAATCGATCAAAAAAAACGTCAATATCATCGAATAGCTTTTGAACACATAAACAATAAAAATGGACGAATTATATCCTATGATAACACAGGAATTATCACGAATATACAAAAAGGAACCGCATCACTCTTTAATCTAATTGATACAAAAAACAATCAACTTCGAACCGATGTTGAATTGTTAATTCACGATGCAAAGATTCAGTTTTTAGAAAGTATAGTAGTTCCAAAAAATCCTAATACGATTAGACATATTCGTGGAAGAAAAAATCAAGAAGAAATAATTGGTGATATATATACTGAACTTAGATTCGAACTCACAGATCGAAATAAAAAGTATATTATTCTGAGAGGTATAAACACCATAGCTAAACATCGTAAGCTAAAAACTCCAACTGAACATGCAGTATTTAGTGGAAAAGCTAAACATATATTTTTACAAACATTACAGAATTACAAAATTGATCCAATAGATTTATTATCTGATGATGGAAAGAGTTGTCCTCGATTTAAACCAACTGATATTATTTCAAAACGACTAGACAAAGATCCGAAAACCGGGGAAAAAAATATTTGTTTCGTAAAATATCTCATCAATCGATGGGAAGAATGGAGGGAGGAAGTCCCTCAAGAAAATAAAAAATCCCCAAAAAAATATAAGAGAATTATTCCTGTGTTTCAAGCACATGCTACTATTGATTTTCATGAAGCACTAGAAGAAGCTAGTGATATAACTATTCAGCCCCTTGCTAGTCGAAGTGTTTTCCACTTCGACTTCATGCGTTGTTTGCGATAATGAGGCTTAGGAATAAAAATCAAATAAACTAGCCAATTTCATCTCAATCTTCATGTCATCTTTGAAAGATTTTCACGCAAAAAATACTCGGAGTGGGATTGGCCACGCCTCCCATTTTTCACGCAAAACATCTTCCAAATCTAACATAAATCTTGAGCGAACTTGATTAGCCTATTTAATTTTTATCCCTTAACAAGTGAAGCACATTGAACAGCAGAAAACAATAAAACAGCCTAAAATCGAACCAAATCTCCAACTTCCCCCTCAAACGTATCTGCATTCACTTCCAAAATGTACTGAGCTACTCCTGATGGAATGTACGTTGGACATGGGTCTTTTTTGCAAGGCAAAACCGTCTGTTTGTCTATAACTTTTTTATCAGCAGAAATCCAAATAATATCCAAAGGAATAAGCGTGTTTTTCATCCAAAACCGATAATCCCCTTCTTTTTCATACTCAAAAAGCATCCCGGTTCCAACATCCAAATGCTCACGAAACATTAATCCCCTTCTTCGTTTATCAGAATCATCTGCTATCTCTACATCATAAGTTTGATCTCCAATTTGGACAATATTTTGCTGGTCTTTACAGCCCAATAAAAATACAGGAACCCAAAAAACAACACAACAAAACACTATGCTATTTTTAAATTTGAAAATTGGAAAATTGAAAATTATTTGAAAATTGATAATTGATAATTCGAAATTTCTCAAGGTTGTATCTCCAAATATAACTCTATATCAAATTTAAAAAACAGACACGCCTAACCGCTTAATATCTCGCAAAGTGAGCAAACGCTTTATTGGCTTGAGCCATTCGATGAGTTTCTTCTTTTTTGGTAAAAGAATACCCCGTCTTATTAGCAGCATCTATTAATTCCAAAGCCAATCGACGATGCATAGGCATTCCTTTTCGTTTTCTAGCCCCTTCTAATATCCAACGAATGGAAAGACTCTGTTGTCTTTTGGGACCGACTTCTAGTGGGATTTGATAAACAGCTCCACCAATTCTTTTAGCTTTAACTTCCATAGTTGGTTTCACATTTGCATCCGCTAATTCAAACGTCTTAAGAGGATCTTTTTCCCCCTTTTTATTGAGCTCATCAAAAGTATCTTTCAAAATCTGTTCAGCAATACTTTTTTTCCCATCCTTCATTATACAGTTAACAAATTTACTCTGAAGAGAATCTGAATAATTAAAAGGATTTTTGTAATTTTTTCTGGATTTTTTTTCTCCCCCTTTAGCATCAGTTACGGATTTTTTTGAAGAAGCTGTTTTTTTTCCCTTTACCGAAGATGATCCTGAGTTTTGAGAGGCGGTCTCAGATGCCGCTACTTTTGTTTTGTCAGACATGAGGACAAATTAATTAAAAATGCAAAAATCAAAATTGCAAAAAAGATTTTATGCAAAGAACACTGCTTGTCAAATCCTTCTGGATGACAAAAAAAAATTTGATATCATAATACATGGCAAAAAACCGACGATTACGGTACGTACTCGTCGGTTTTATTTTTTTTACTCCCTGTTTACAATTACACTCCACACACCGGTCAAATGTGACATTATATTCACCAGCCCTTTAAATCTAATAGATAAGCTAATCCAAAGATTATGATGATTCCAGATCATGATTCACCCTTTCAATTATTTGGTTGATTACAAATTACAATCCCATTGCTCAAACCTTTGAACAACTCGATACCATATCCAACTTTTGTATTTATGATATAGTCTAGCAGCAGTTACAAAACTGGAGATTATCAAAAATAAAACAAGAATCTCCCCATTTGACCAGGTTGGTAGTAATTTAATCATTCCTCCCAAAATTGCTGACAAAGAGAGAAAAACAGTGATTACCCAACATGGCAGTGCTGATAAAACGATATAAGGTGAGACATTTTTCTCTCGAATAATCTTTTTCAGTTGCCAGAGACTGATTCCTACAAAAGGAAACCAGCAGATAAAAAAGTACCAATAATTATCAATTGTCATTGTCATTCCTTTCGTAATATATTGATGATTTTGACTAACAGGGAGCAGACGCACAGCCAACCTCGCTGATCAATCACAGATAACGATGTCGAGACGATTACGCCTACGACTGTCAGTCATGTTCGAAATGTGAAAGAACAGAAGGATTTTTATTAAAATTAAATAATTGTCAAAAAATAAAAATAATGATCGTCATCCCGAATAATGGAATATGTCGAAGTGAATATTGATAAAATGAGGGATCTTCATTATAATTGTAGGAGTAAGGGTTTAACAAAAAAATAAAACACCAGCTATGCGATTTTTTTACCCGATTTCATCGTCACAAAAAATCAGCGATATTTCAATATCCCTAATCTTTTGTTTCTCGAACTCGGGCAAAAATTATCATACATCTTAGATACAATTGTTTCTTTTGATGTGCTCATTTTATAAATACGAAAATCAATCATGTTTATGTTTAATCTAAAGTTGCATCGTATCGATTCGAGATGACATATTTTTAAATTTAGTTCTTCTATTAATGACACTTCCAGTTCTTGCAGCAATCCTCTCAGCTCTCTGTCACCCATTTTTTCCAACATTTGCAAAAAAAGCCGCACATCCTCTGACACTGAATTTTCTTGGAATGAGTGTGGCCACTCTCACATTTTCATTCTGTTATTTTAACCCGGAATTCTGGGGGAAAGTCCTAACTCACTGGAAACTAATAGCTCCATCCGGAATACTACATACTGCATATGTTATCGTAATGCTATCGCTTATTTGCAAACATGAATTTCAAGTGATGTACCCACTAACTCGACTGGCTCCAATATTAATTATGATCGGAGAAATTATTTTTTTAGGTACGGAATTTGCAATGATTCAAATTATAGGAATCTGTAGTGTTATTAGTGGGGCTTTAATCTTTGGATTTGATCGAAAAATTGAACATATTCGTAAACAGATACTATTATCTATTGCAGCTATTACATTAATGGTTACGGCTTTTTACTTACTGGATAAAAAACTTGTTCAGTATTTTTCTGCGTCAGAAATGTGGGCATTAGCTCTTTTTCAATTACCACTCTTTGCTCCAATAATTCTATCCCAAAAAAAAGCCCTACTTCTTGACCTAAAAAATTGGAAAAACCTTATGGGATACTCTGTAGCCATGATCGGAACCTGGTATTTCGCAGTAATTGCACTAAAAGGGTTAGATGCGGCCGTAGTATCATCCGTACGAAATTTATCTATCATTTTTGGAATTCTGGTCGGAGCACATCTTTTTAATGAAGGGCATAAGATATGGAGATATGTTGCAGCTATATTAATAATAACAGGGGCTTGGATGACAGTGAAATAGTTTTATTAATTACATCTCTTGCTACAGAAATAAAATGCATCAACCAAACAATCCTTGTCCAACTCTAACAATATCAATCCCTTCTTTCAATGCTATTTCAAAATCTCGAGAAGTTCCAGCAGATATCTTTTCCTGCGGTAAATATTGATTTCGTAATTTATTAAGCATTCGAAATTCGGCTCTTTTTTGATCGATACTAAAATCCCCTGCTCCCATTGCTGATATTCCTACAATATTTAGACTCGAAAAAGATTTTATCTGATCTAATAACCGAGATATATCATTTAAAATAATACCAGATTTTTGTGGCTCATTAGATATATTAACCTGAAGAAAAACATCAATACTTGAACAACCAGATTGCTCTATTTCTTTATTTATCAATTCAGCATGATTAAAAGACTGAAGACTGTGAATAACCGAACAATGTTTTACAATTTTTTTTATTCTTCGAGACTGAATATTGCCAATAAAATGAACGAAATCTCTTGGAAGATCTTTGGAGATAATCTCATCAATTCGGTTCTCCCCCAGTGCTAATACACAGTTCTTATTTTTCAACTGATCATAAATTTGATGAGTTGTTTTTACATCAAAATACTTAGTTACTGCAATTAATTGAGCATCGTATTGCTCAACTTTTTTAAGAATATTGCAATTAATCTTCATTAAATGATAAATTATGTAACTTCAGTACAACATAAGGGATTGAATTTTTGGCACTTCATCAGTCTTTGTTCTACGAGCTTTGACCGATAGGCGAGGACGACCTCAGGGAGTCCTCAAGAAAAGTGCCACTAAGGGCTTGGGAAAAAATAACCTTTCCAATTTCATCATAGCTTCACATCATC
>CAZQFO010000078.1:0-8507 GCA_964592695.1 uncultured Candidatus Peribacteria bacterium | reverse complement strand
GAATTCCTGACAAAATAGGTTTGTAAAATTTCTCACTTTTCAGAGGGGACTCAAGAATTTTAATGAACAAATAAAAGCATTAAAACTCTACCACTAAAAATTATTAAATACAAAAAAGAACACATAATTTCATGTAGCGAGGAAGTGCGATTTATTGAGTTGTAACTAAGTTTGTTACAGCGAGGTTAAATCATTCCCGCCGACCCCAAAACATCAATCTTATGCTCAACCATGCTTTGGATTTCATCACGAGCCGGTCCGAGATATTTTCGAGGATCAAACTCTTTTGGTTTTTCGACAAACACTTTTCTGATCATTGCAGTCATCACCAGTCTTAGATCTGTATCAATATTTACCTTGCATACCCCATGTTTCACGGCTTCAGAAATCGTGTCTTCATCTACACCTCTGGCCCCTGCCAAGTCACCACCATATTGATTTACGATTTCCACATACTCTTGCGGCACGGACGAACTTCCATGCATTACCAGAGGTAACCCTGGAAGAACTTTCGTTAATTTTTTCACTCGTTCAATATCGACCTTCCCATCACTCGAAAACTTATATGCACCATGAGAAGTTCCAATTGCACAAGCAAGTGTGTCACATCCAGTTTGTTTTACAAATTCCACCGCTTCATCGGGATCAGTAAGTCGAGCATCTTTTTCATCTACAGATACATGCTCTTCGATCCCGCCTAGCTTTCCTAGTTCTGCTTCTACTATCACGCCTTTATCATGTGCGAAATTCACAACTTCTCTCGTTAACCTTACATTCTCATCAAATTCTTCGTGAGAAGCATCAATCATTACCGAATTAAACCCTGAAGCAATGGCACTTTTGCAAATGTCAATATCTGCACCATGATCTTGGTGAACAATAATAGGTATCTGAGGATACTGTTTTGCCAGGCTATGGATGATGTCCATGAGCATGTCGGTGTTCGCATACTTCCGAGCACCAGAAGAGATTTGAAGAATCAGAGGCGCTTCTTTTGTGGCATGTGCAGCAACGATTGCTTGTGTGATTTCCATGTTATTCACATTAAAAGCACCGATAGCGTAGCCACCATGATAGGCCTTCATTAGCATTTCCATTGGGTTTTTTACGAGGGACATTTTTGAATAAATTAAAAATTAAAAAAGAAAAATTTTAAATTTTTCTCGAGTTTAAGATTATGGATTTTTGGAAAAATGCAAATGATCTTAGGAATAAAAATCAAATAAACTAGCCAATTTCATCTCAATTTTCATGTCATCTTTGAAAGATTTTCACGCAAAAAATACTCGGAGTGGGATTGGCCACGCCTCCCATTTTTCACGCAAAACATCTTCCAAATCTAACATAAATCTTGAGCGAACTTAGCCTATTTAATTTTTATCCCTTAATTAAAAACTTGGAGACTTTCGGATATCGATTAGAGATTTTATATCTGGTTGACGTTTAAAACTTCTAATAAACAAGAGCCTTTTGAGGAGGCTTTTTTTTAATTCAGAGGGAATTCCTGGTTTTGTTTTAATTCTATTATACAATTTCCGACATTCTGCATAGGATACATTGTCTTGGCATGTTTTAGGATCCTCGACTGTTTTTTTTGCTTCAAAAATATCTTGTGGAGACCTGTTTTTTGAACAGTGAGGGGGGGCAAAAGGAGGAAATCTGTGCAATTCAATAGCACAGGTGAATTCAAGAGGGCTTAATTCTATTCTTAATTCTAAAATAGATTGTTTTGAAACAAAGTAAGTTCCGGGATAATTTTCCAGAATTTCTAAAATTTCAAGCTTTCGATCATCACATGTTTTTTTGGGAAAATCAGGCAGATCGCAAAAAAGATATTCTTGTTCTTGTTCGGAGAGTAAAGACCTTAGTTCTAGATGTGCAACCAGGTATTTGGATATCCCTTTTTTAGCCTTTAAAAATTTTAAGATTGCCTCATTTTTTTCTTTCTGTTGAGCAGGTAATAAATCCGAATTAACAGGAAAATTGCGTTCCTCAAATATGTATAACCAGTCCACTACCTGGAGTGTAGATAGTAATTCGTCGTCTCTGCATTCTTTCACAAATTGTTGAGGAATTCTTATGAATCGTTTTTGAGGTAATAAGTTATTTCTCCACATTCGTGATTCGTATTCAAATGAATACCATCGATCGATTCCTTGTTCATTTTTTGCTTTAAAGAAAAATTCTTCGAAACGTTTTTTTATACCTTCTTCTTTTACTCCTGTAATCTCACTAAGCTCTTTTATTTTTGATCGAAATCTTCGATTTGGTATCGAACCAAAATCACCTGCAAATTCAATGAAATTTTGAATTTCTACATATATGTCATGATGTTGAACCCCAGATTCATCTTTTTTGTATTCTCTCCAGGTTAATATTTGTACCTCAGCCATTGTCCCTTCAAAATCTTTTGTAGCCACGATATCTTTTCTTTTTGAGTCTCGTGCGAGGTTTGTTTTTTTGTTTTTTTCTAAAAATCCTAACGTCTTAAGCCATTCCATAGCACTTTCTTTGTCTTTTTCGCTTACAAAAATTCTGGCACGGATTCCGTCTTTGATGATTTTATCTCGGTCTTCTTCAATTTTTCGACTGAGTTTTCCAATGATTCGATCTTTTCCCTTGTTATCCCAATACATACCGCGTAAAGTAAAAGATCCTCCATCATAGCCAACAGAAACCGGTCTAGTGAGATTTTCTAATGTTTCGACTTTTGTTGCTTTTTTTCTTTTTGTAATAACTGCTTTTGACAAATCAGAGTAGGTGGCATTAGCTAACCAGTGTGCGAAATGAGCGGTTTTTTCTTCTAGATCATGAAGATCTGGAGATTGATTATAATGATGAATACTATCAGCCTTTTTTAATACGGCACATACAAATGGACCACTTGTGTTTTCTGAGTTGATGGCTTGAGCTTTTTGAACAAAATTTATTATTGTATTTACATCTTGAGATGTGTTTTGCACTTCACGATGAATACTCTTGAGACCTATATTTAATTTTTCTTCTAGATATCTAACGGCATCAATTAATAGTGAGCGAACATATTTTCTGTTTTCTCGAAAAAGTAGTCGTCTTCGGATGATGTCTTCGGTTCTTTTGTCAATTCTTTGTATAATTTCTACATCAGATAACAGTTCTCCCTCAGAGAGAACTTCCTCTGTTTTGATAGTTCTTAATTCTTCGTATTCATTTGGATCATTATCCATTTTTAAAGCCTCTTCGATCCAATAAATCAGTTTTTCTCTATTTTTTTTGTGATCACTGTCGAGAGGTGGTAAATGCGGAATATTTGTTCGAGAAATGAGTTCTCTGTCCCCATATGTACACTTAGGTTTTATACATTTCTCCTGAAAAATGAGGTCTTTTGCAAAGGCTTCTCCATGAGGGTGAGAAAATCGAAATGCATCATAATCCGGAGTAGTACCTAAGTTTGATATGTTCTTGCTCATTACAATAAAACTATATAGTTAATAATTGCCACATTAATACATGTTTTTTAGAGAAAGTCAAATACAAGTGCCAAGTAATTACAGCAACACAATTATTTACACGTTCCGATATTAGGTTTATTTTTTAACTTCTGCCAAATTTTTCATATTCCTAGATTTATCAGCTAATCCATGTGCTAGATTCTTTATGGAGTTTGCCATGCCATATTGTCCTGGATTTAATCGACTAGCTTCATCTGCCAGTTCCCAGGAATTCTGAGCTGATTTTAGAGCATCTTCAATACGTCCATTTTCTCCCGCGTAAAAAGATCCCACTAGATTCTTTACCGCCTCAGTCGTTTTTTTTTCGGGTTTTTCTGTTGGGTTTTGGGGGGCTATCTGCAATACCAAATCCGCATATTCTTCTGCCATGATAACGGTTAGACCTGCAGGAGATAGTTGTTTGGTTTCAAGTAGTTCTACAGTAGCAACTAAATGTTTTTCACATAGGTTAAGTAATGTCTGAGGGATAAGTGCTTTTCCCTTTAATAATGAGAGAAATATATATTCCACAGCATCACCTCGAGAAACATTTTGTTCTGGAAACGCTTTATTTTCCAAATTTGGAACCAAAATATCGAATTTTACAAAGAAATTTAAGTATGGAGCATACCAAGCTGTTTCAGGCACGTCCATTAAATTATTTTTTAAATCAAAGACAGCAGTGTCAATTCCAAAAGTTTTAATGAGCATTTTTGCAAACTCAGCTCTATTGACAGGTCTTGCAGGATAAAATTTATCATTAATAGAATTTTCGCTAATTACTCCTAATGAGACAGCATGATTGACATATTTTGCAAACCAAGCTTCGTTTGGCACATCAACAAATTTTTGAACGTTTGTTTCTGGGACATCAATCTGAGCGGCAGATAAAATTATTTTTAATGCTTCAGCCCGATTAATAAGTTTATTTGGTTGAAAGGTTCCATCATTGTATCCATTGATCACGTTTTCATCGATCAAATATAAGACACTTAAATACTGAATACCAGCAACAGGCACATCTGTAAAAGCTTGGGCAGGTGAATAAATGCTGAAACTAAAAATTAAGAGAAGAGACGTGCAAAATTTTTTCATTCTATTTAACTTTGTAAACAATAACACCCTAGTTAGTATTAAAAATTGTGCAATAACTTTGAACGTTTTTTTTATAATGATTTTGCTAAAATAATAATATTAGTTTATAATTCCTGATGAAAAAATATGAGAAAGCATTCAACTTGGTTGCCAAAAATGATTTATAGTGCATTTTTTCTATTTTTATTAAGTGGAATTATGCCAAAATTTGCTTTTGGGGCTTGTCCTGGGATACCAGGAGCTCCACCGGTATTTAGTGGGAGCGGTATATTGCCCGGTCCAAATTCTCAAAGTGAAGATGCGCTTTGTTATACTCAGGAAAAATTTTTTCCTTCACTTACCAGTACGTTTGTTACTTATGTGTTAGCTATAGCAGTAGGGATGATTATTATTGGAGGATTAGCTTATCTTGTAAGTTCGGGTGGTGATTTAATCGGAAAAGCAAAGGATATAATTATTTGGGCAATTGTAGGAAGTGCGATTGCAATGCTCGCTTACACGATTGTAAAGCTTGTAGTTGGTTTGGATTTTTATGGAAGTGGTAATTCTTCGGACGCTTTCATATCGACTCCTACTACAACTCAATTAGAAAGGCCAATAACAGGAGTCCCTCTCCCACTCACGCCACCAATGGGGAGATCTTTATGTAAAGATGCACCTTCGAATGTTCCATTGTCACAAACAAATATACCTGATTCGTGTTATACGGGAACGGATTTTGGAACACCGTCTCTAAGAGACTGTAAAGAAGGAGATATTCTGGCTCAGATCTGTATAGATATGGGACTCTCAGATTGTAGAATGACAAATATACAACGGCAGTTATTGTCACGAGGGTATTATTTTGATCCAAATACAGGTCAGTCACTGCCATCAGATTGTTCTCAGATTGATGGGGTATATGGACAGTGTACACAAATAGCTTTGCAGAACTATTATGACTCACAGTGTTGATATCCTTTCAGTAAGGATGTAGAAGATGAGTAGGTCTGTTCAGCACGATATTAAGGGATTGAATCTTTAGCACTTCATCAGTTTTCGCTCTACGAGCTTCGACCGACAGACGAGGGGTGAGAGTCTAATCCTCGGAAAAAGTGCCATTAAGTCGAAGTGCAAACATGATAGTATAGATTGCTTTATTGAGACCTTTGCTTGATTTTCATGAAATCAATTACTGAATACGAAGATTATATACACAGAGAATTATTGAGAAACACCTAGAAACCAATAAAACTTGATTTCAATTCTAAAAACATTAAAGTATCTACAATGTCCAAATATAAAAGAATACTACTGAAGCTTTCTGGGGAAGCCCTTTTGGGCGACAAAGAGTTTGGGATTGATTATAGTGTGTTGGATAAAATCATTCAGGAAATAATTGATGTTAACAAACTTGGGATTGAGATCGTAGTAGTGGTGGGTGCAGGCAATATATGGCGGGGAGCTAATCATGAATCAGGGATAAATCGAGTTCCTTCCGATTACATTGGTATGCTCGGGACGATTATGAACTCAATCGCCCTGCAGGCAGCACTAGAAAAAAATGGAATACATTCTCGGGTTTGTTCAGCTCTAAATACTCCAGCAGTAGCCGAACCTTACATCCGTCGAAAAGTAGTAAGACATCTAGAAAAAAAACGGGTAGTAATTTGTGCAGCTGGAACAGGAAATCCATATTTTACAACTGATTCAGCAGCTTCTCTTCGATCACTGGAATTAGAGTGTGAAGTATTGATAAAGGGGACAAATGTGGACGGAGTGTATGATGCAGATCCTCGAAAAAATCCAAACGCAAAAAAGTATGAAGAAGTGTCTTTTGATGAAGCTTTAGAAAAAGATTTACGAGTAATGGATGCAACAGCAATTGCTCAGTGTAGGGACAATAAGATGCCGATCATTGTTTTTGAGCTCATGAAGAAGGGGAACTTGAAGAAGGTGGTGATGGGGGAGAATGTAGGGACGAGAATAAATTTATAACCTAATTTAAGAGAAGAAAGAAAAAGAGAATAAAATGGTTTAAAGTTAAAAAAAACTTCTGGACAATTAAACATAGTTTTGTAAAACTGTTTGGCGATGAAAAAATCGGAAGCCTTGTTTGTTTTTGCGCGAATATTTTTGGATACCCTCATGATATTTGTGGGGCTTTTGTTGGCATACTTTTCTCGGATGGTTTGGTTTGAAACATTTAATTTGGATCCACCAGTATCATTTTTTCCATTTAATGCATACGCGATTTGGGCCCTAAAGATTACCATTTTTTTGATGATAGTATTGGGGGTGCAGGGAAGATATAAGCTCGATGCAGACGAAAAAATAATGGATGAGTTTTCACACCTTTTGTGGGGACTTTCTGCTGGGATGGCGCTGATACTAGTTTATTTCTTTTTTAAGAAATTTACTTTCTTTTCTCGATTTATTTTTGCTGGAGCTTGGGGAGCATCTATTACATTAGTATTTTTTGGAAGATTATTATTGAGATGGGTTCGTTGGTGGTTCCGAAAACGAGGAACAGGAAGGAGGAGAGTTTTACTTTTAGGAACAGGTACTATTTCTGAAAAAATCTGGAATTATTTAAATCACTCTTCTGATTTTGAAGTCATTGGAGTTTTGTCCGAAAAGAAATCAGACAAAAAAAAATTTATGCAGACAAAAATATTAGGCGCTTTTGATGATATTTCAATTATACTAAAGCATGAATGGGTTGATGAAATACTGTTAGTTACGGATACACCATCAGAAGAGATTACAGAAAAACTAGTGAAGGTTGCTCACCTAGAAAATGTGAAGTTTCGAATTATTCCTGATGAATTAGGGATGGATCTTGCGACGGTAGAAGTTTCCACGCTCAATAATTGGCCGGTATTGACCTTGCTTAATACGCCATTACAGGGGTGGGGGATGATTACAAAATCAATTATTGACATCGTAGTTTCAGGGATATCAATAGTGATATTGTCTCCAGTATTTATGATAATTATGTTTCGGATTTGGATATCAAACACAAAAGCTCCAATTTTTTATGCTTCCAAGCGAGTAGGAATAAACGGAGAACATTTTCAATGTTTGAAATTTCGGACCATGATACCAGAAGCCGAGCATCTCAAGAAAAAGTTATTAACAAAAAATCAAAGAAAAGGTGGGGTATTCTTTAAATTAGAAAATGATCCTCGTATAACACCATTAGGAAGATTTTTACGCAAATGGTCACTGGATGAGTTACCTCAACTTTTTAATGTACTTCGTGGAGACATGAGCATTATTGGTCCAAGGCCTCATCTACCGGAAGAGGTAGAAAAATATCGTTCAGATGATTTGCGAGTTTTATCCATCAAGCCAGGCTTGACAGGGTTTTCACAGATCAAGGGGAGGTCGAGTTTGAGTTTTGAAGAAGAGATGAAGTTTGAGGTATTTTATTTAAAAAACTGGAGTCTATGGCTTGATGTTATGGTATTCTTTAAGAGTATTTATGTGGTATTGAGGAGAGAAAATGCGAGTTGATTGAGAAATAAGATAAAAATTTTGTATTGCTTGTATCTTGTATAAATAACTCAATATTATCGTATATATTTGATATTATTTTTAAGTATGTGTCAGGTTTTTTTAAGATATTTTTATTGAACCCTCTTCTTCTTTATCTTGCCTTGCAATTACTTCTTGAAATTCAGTAAATGCAAGTGCTAATCCTGGGAATTTATTTACATCCGGTTGATATCCATATCCCAGAGGTGAGACACGATGCGTTTCGCCTTCTTCTTGATTTGGATTGAAAGTTTTCATTTTATAAGTAATTAAGATCTGATTTGTTTATAATGGCATTTACTTTTTTGTCAAGCATTTTTATTGGTAATTTATTGGTAATTACTCCAATCCCGTACCATGAAAACAATAAGTAAATGCTGTAAATTGGCTCTATAAAAAAGATAAGCTGAAATGATAGATCTT
>CAZQFO010000077.1:0-8713 GCA_964592695.1 uncultured Candidatus Peribacteria bacterium | reverse complement strand
TTTTTAGAAATTTAGATGATGTGAAGCTATGATGAAATTGGAAGGTTATTTTTTCCCAAGCCCTTATACCAGATAAGACTGAAGCTTGATTCTCATAAAAGAATTGGTAGTTTATATAAAATTCTCGATAATATACTATAAATATGCCAAAATTAGCGGTAATTGCTTTTCCTGGAAATAATTGTGAGATTGAAACTCAGCGAGCAGCCATGCGTAATGGGTTTGAATCTACAATAATACGGTGGAATCAACCGGAGCTGGTAAAGGACTTTGATGCATATATCTTGCCGGGAGGGTTTTCATTTGAGGACAGAGGACGATCTGGAGCAATTTCTGCTCGTGAGGATATTTTTGATGCACTAAAAAAAGAAACAAAAAAAGGAAAAATCATTTTGGGAATTTGCAATGGAGCTCAAATGGTTGTTGAATCAGGACTAATTCCTGTGAAAAATGCTCCACTGCCTTTTGCTTTAGCTCACAATATTCGTCATGATAAAAACGGACATGTATTAGGAACAGGATTTTATAATTCCTGGGTAAATTTGATTCCAAAAAGGCGAGACACAGCTTTTACTAATTCTATAGAGGGCGTGTTACGTGTTCCAATAGCTCATGGAGAAGGCCGTTTTACTTCTGTAAATGAAGACGCTTTAAAAGCACTAGAAAATGGTAAGCATGTGGCTTTTCGGTATTCTGACTCAGAAGGAAATACCAGCTCACAGTTTCCAATAAATCCAAATGGTTCGGTTTTTGCAACAGCTGGTATGGTTAATAAAGAAGGTACAGTTTGTGCCATGATGCCACATCCTGAACGTTTTTTTGACGGTTTTGATGGGGATCAAATTTTTATTTCCATGCGAAAATGGATTGAGAGTAAGCGCTCTCCTCAAAGTGTTCAAATTGGTGATTTCGCATCATTGTCAGTTACACATATTGAGGAGTTTCGCTATGATGAGGAAGCTTTGTATATTGAAAAAAAGTTAATTATTACAGACAATGAGGCTTATTCGATTTCTACGACAGCCAGTCGCGTGTGTAAAGAGAATGTAAATTTGCATAAGTCAGTGATGTTTGAAATTGTGGGAGATGTTGATTTTGGGGGTCTTATTAATTCAGGGTTAATATTGAATCCGAACAAGGAGATGTTAGTGAGGGATGAAAAAAAAACTATTAAAAAATTGGGAATTTTAGATTTTCATAATGATGAGGCCGATCACTTGGCGGACAGACTTAGTGGGATGTTTAATGGGAAATTTGGAGTAAAAATAATAAAAGTATGGGATTTCGGAAATACTAGTCAAAAAAATGTGAATAAAGTGCTTCAGAATAGGTTATTGGCGAATCCAAATTCGGCTGATATATTTGTGATGAAATAGTTTTTTCTTGCATTTTCTCTATTTGTAAAAAGAATGTATATGGTATGAAACAGTTTACCCCTTCTTTGTTGGATTGGTTTGCTCAAAATAAAAGGACATTTCCGTGGAGAAATACTGCAGATCCTTATCGTATCTGGGTGTCTGAAATCATGTCTCATCAGACACAGATCGATCGAGTAGCAGATAAATATTATCCTCGATTTATTGAAAAGTTTCCATCCCTTTCTCATTTAGCAAAATCTAATTGGGAAAATGTCTACCCTGTTTGGGAAGGTTTGGGTTATTATTCTCGAGGAAAAAATATGCTAAAAACTGCAAAAATTATATCTGAAGAATTTTGTGGGCATTTTCCAAGAGATTTTAGTACACTTCAAACATTTCCTGGTATTGGAGCTTATACGGCAGCAGCTATTTTGAGTTTTGCTTTTGATGATAAGATTGCTGCTGTGGATACAAACATATCTCGTATTATAAATGCTTTGTGGCCAGAAAAAAATATTCAAAAAGTTGCACAATTGTTAATATCTGAGGCAGATTCAGGCAGATCGTGGAATTCTGCTATGATGGATTTATCATTTTTCTTAAGAACTAAAAAGGAAATAACTGCGCCATTGAATAAATATTTTCCAACAGAAATGCGAAAAAAGTTCATTCGAGAGAAACGCAATAATACTAAACAATTAAAAAACAAAAAACGAAAAAATTATGTTGATGTTGGAATTGCTTGTATTTGGAGAAGTGATGGAAAATATCTGATCCAGAGTCGTCCGGCAGGAAAAAGTTTTGTTGGGAGTTGGGAATTTCCAGGTGGAAAACGAGAAAAAGGAGAAGATTTTCGCACTTGTGTAAAAAGAGAAATAGCTGAAGAGTTAGGTATAAAAATTTCAGTAAGACCTCATTTTTTTGAAAAAAAATGTAAATTTAATCGGTCAAGTCTGAAATTGCGGTTTCACAGGTGTCAGATACAAATAGGCGATCCTGCATCACTAGAGAATCAAGTTTTTAAATGGGTTAGTCCTTCGGAATTTGATCAGTTTAGTTTTTTGGATACCAATGATGGTGTTTTAGAACGGTTGAAAAAAATGAGAACATGAATTTGTTTTGATGATGTGAAGCTATGATGAAATTGGAAAGGTTATTTTTTCCCAAGCCCTTAGTATTTATAAATGTTGTATGAAAAGAATATACTTAGATAATGCGGCTTCTACACCTGTTTTTCCAGAGGTATTAGACGAAATTAATCGGGTTACAGTATTAGAAGGAAATCCAAGTTCTGTACATTATTATGGACGGATGACCAGATCTATTATTGATAATTCACGAAGTGTGTGTGCTCAATTTTTTGGGTGTGAGATTTCTGAATTAATTTTTACATCTGGAGCTACAGAGAGTACACACCTTGCTATGATAGGCTGTTTTTTATCAAATAAAAACAAGTCGAATAATAAAGTCTTGATATCCTCTCTTTCTCATATTTCAGTAATTGAAGCGGCAAATTTTTTGAATCGACATTTTGGAGCAGAGGTTAAATATTTGCCAATAAATAAAGAGGGACTAATTGATTATGAATCTTTTGATTTAGAATTGTTTGAAAACGTATTAATGGTTGTGATAGAACATGGAAATTCAGAAGTGGGTTTGATTCAGCCAACAAAAGAAATTGGTACTAAAATTCAAAATTTATATTTAAATATTGATGATCGTCCCGTATTTATCGTAGATTGTGCAGCTTCCATTGATTTGGGAATAGTGAGTCTAAAGACATTAAATGCAGATTTTATAGTTTTATCTGGTGAAAAATTTGGCGGTCCTGCAGGAATTGGAATTTTATTGAAAAAAAAAGAATTCATGATTGCTCCAATTTTTGGTGGAGGACAAGAATTTGGTTTTCGTGGAGGGACCGAAAATTTGCTTGGAATTGCCGGGATTTCAAAAGCATTAGAAGTGCGTAAAAAATCTATTAATAAAATAAGAACCCATCTTTTGGAACTTCATAAGATGGCACGTGATTTTTTTCAGGAGTTTTTACCTGAAGTGAGAATCACAACCCCTATAATAAATCATTTACCACATGTTTTTCATTTTATTCTTAATGAAATGGATGCTGTAACATTTATCACAAAGTGTGATTTAGCAGGGGTTTCTTTGTCAGCAGGAAGTGCTTGTAGCAGTGGAAGTGTATCAGGATCTCAAATCCTCAAAAATATGGGATTCTCTGACAAGGATAGTTTGCGTGGGATAAGGATGTCATTTGGAAGTTTAACATCTCCAAAAGAACTTCAAAAGGGACTAGAAATAATGAGAAATAACATATCCTGAAATTTTATGACACTGAAAGGATTTCATATTCAAATTGTCCTCCCGGTGCATCAACCATAACTTTTGTTTTTTTCTTTTTTCCCAGTATAGCACTTCCTATGGGTGATTCATTTGAAATTTTGTGCATAAGAGAATCAGCTTCTGTTGTTCCTACAATCGTGTATTCATGTGTTTCATCTCCTTTTCTTTTGAGCTTTACTGTCGATCCAATCTGTACGACTTCATGTTGAATTTTAGAATCCTCTATAATTTGAGCAAATTTTATTTGATCTTCAAGAGCCGTTATTCTTCCTTCAATAAAAGCTTGTTGGTTCTTTGCTTCATCATATTCGGAGTTTTCAGAAAGGTCTCCATAAGAAATAGCTTCCGCCAGTCGATCTGCAACTTGTTTTCGTCCTGTAGTTTTTAGTTGTTCCAGTTCTTCTTTTAGTTTCTTTAATCCGGCAGCGGTTACTAGTACTTTTTGATGATCGTCTTGTTGTGTCATGATATTCTAAATATAAATTATAACTGTAAGTAAGGCTAATAATAAAGAAGAAAAAAGCAAGCAAAATGTTATTTTTGAGGGGTTTTTGTTTTCGTACGAATTTAAACTATACTTTTTATTTACATTGATTGTTCTTTTTGCTAGTTTGCACCTGTAATAATTTTTCATATAATAAAATGCCAGACAATTCAGTTTTTTCACAATCTCTTTTATCTACTGTTTCTGAAGTTGTATGTTCCGGAGCAAAGTCTCATCATTCTGGAAAAGTACGAGAAAGTTTCGTTCTTCCAAGTGGTGAGCGTGCGATAGTTGTTTCGGATCGAATTTCTGCATTTGATCTGGTTCTTGGTACTGTTCCTTTTAAAGGACAGGTTCTAAATCAGATTGCCGCTTGGTGGTTTCAAAAACTTGAAGGAGTAGTTCCTCATCATTTGATCAATACTCCTGATCCCAACATTTCATTGGTAAAAAATACACAACCTTTGCCAGTAGAAATTATTGTACGTGGGTATCTTACGGGAACAACCAAAACTTCTTCATGGTATGCTTATCAGCATTTGGATCGTATGATCTGTGGAATTGAGATGCCAGTGGGAATGAAAAAGAATCAGCGTTTTAATCAGCCAATTATTACTCCTACGACTAAGCCAGAAGTGGGGCATGATGAAGCTATTTCACGAGAAGAAATTATATCTAGTGGTTTGGTCCCTGAGGCAGTTTATTTGCAAGCAGAGGAGTATGCATTAAAAATGTTTGCTTTGGGACAAAAAATAGCTGCAGAACGAGGCTTGATTTTAGTAGATACGAAATATGAAATGGGACTGGATGAATCAGGAAAACTAATGATAATTGATGAGGTTCATACTCCCGACTCTTCTCGATATTGGATAACAGATAGCTATGAATCACGATTTGCAAAAAATGAAGAACCTGAGAGCTTGGATAAAGAATTTGTTAGACGAATGCTGGTAGATAAAGGGATTGATATTCAAGCAGATACCGAGAAATACGATGTAAGCCGGTTTTTGGATGATGAATTGCGTGTTATGGCAGCAAAAAAATATATTCAACTATATGAGAAAATGACAGGAGAAACTTTTAAATTTCCTGAAGATTTAGATGCCATAAAACGAATTGAGGGTGTGTTGCAGAATTTGGTTAAAAAGTAATTTGTCATATATAAATGAAAAATAAGAAATTTATCTTCGTTACAGGTGGTGTATGTTCCAGTTTAGGAAAAGGAATTGTTGCTTCCAGTACAGCGGCGATTTTGAAATCGGCAGGTATCAGTGTTGCCGTTATGAAATTAGATCCATACTTAAATGTGGATCCCGGAACAATGTCTCCTTTTCAGCATGGAGAAGTATTTGTTTTAGAGGATGGATCGGAAACGGATTTAGATCTTGGTCATTATGAACGTTTCATAGATGTACCTCTAACGAAATATTGTTCAGTTACTACTGGAAGGGTTTATTCTGAAGTATTAGAGGCTGAACGAAGAGGTGATTATCTAGGAGGAACGATACAAGTCGTTCCACATATTACGGGGAAAATTCTGGAAAAAATAGAGTTAGCAGCAGAAAAGATGGACGTGGATGTAATGGTGGTAGAAATCGGGGGAACAGTAGGAGATATTGAGGGGGAACCTTTTTTGGAAGTTATTCGTCAGATGAAAAATAAGTATAGGGAGAATCTTATTTCTATGCATCTAACGCTTTTGCCATATTTAGCAGCATCAAAAGAACTGAAAACAAAGCCTACACAGATTTCCGTACGAGAATTACGTCGTATGGGGATTCATCCAGATATTATTTTTTGTAGAGCAGATATCAAAATCCCAAAACAGTTACTCGAAAAAATATCTTATTTTTGTGATGTTCCAAAAGAAGCCATTATCCCTGCAGAGACTGTAAAGTCAATTTATGAATGTCCGCTTCGATACCAAAAGTTTGGTTTGGGGGAATTATTGGCAAAAAAGTTAAATTTAGGGAATCTTGAGTTTGATTTATCTTGTTGGGATTCTGTTGTGGCACAAATATCAAAAACAAAGTCAGAACTATTGATTGGATTGGCAGGAAAATATAATGAATTGGATGATGCATATATTTCCGTAATTGAGTCTATTAAGACTGCCGGATTTGCTCATAACAAAAAGATAAAAATCGAATGGATAGATACAGAAAAAATTGAAGAAGGTGATTTGGAGGAGTTAAAAAAACTAGAAAATGTGATAGGTGTTGTAGTCCCCGGAGGATTTGGAAATCGTGGAATTGAAGGAAAAATTCAAGTAGCACAATATTGTCGTGAAAACAATAAACCATATTTAGGACTTTGTTTGGGATCTCAGATAATGGCAATTGAATTTGCTCGAAATGTTTTAAATATTTGGGATGCTAATAGTGAAGAATTTGATAAAGATGGAAAATCAGAGAATCATGTAGTGCACTTTATTCCCGAACAAAGAACAATTCGAAAAAAAGGAGGAACCATGCGATTGGGGGCTTATCCTTGTGATTTAAAGGAAGGGAGTTTGGCAGCTGATTTGTATGGGAAAAAATCTATTTTTGAGCGACATCGACATAGATATGAGTTTAACAATAATTATAGAGAACAATTTGAAAAAAATGGGTTTAAAGTATCAGGAATTTCACCTGATAATGAATTGGTGGAGATTGTAGAAATTCCAGATCACAAATTTATGATGGGTTCTCAATTTCACCCAGAATTTCTCAGTCGACCGTTTCGACCACACCCGATGTTTGATGGGTTTGTGAGAGCGATTATTGAGTAATTTTTATTGAGTTTCTTGGTTTGTAGGTCAGTTTTTTGGACCCATGAAAACCGCATAATCTGGAAAATCAACTTCCAATTGAAATATCATCCCTTTCTACATTGATTAGATCTCTTACGTTTATATTGTAGGTTCTTTGTTTTTGTACTCCAAAACTGGTGGTAATCGTAAGAGTAACAGAATAATTACCACTTCGATTGTAAACAACATTGGTTCGTCTTCCTGGATCACACCCAATTCCGCCTAAGCAATCCCATGTATAATTTGAAATAGTTCCCGGGCCGGAAGTAGATCGAGATGCATCTAATATGACTTGTTGATTTACTTCAGGAGAAGCTGGTGTAATACTAAAATCAGCTTCAACTCCTCCCACAAAAACCCGTCCTTCTGGACCTGGTTGAAAATCTCCATTTCCTACTTGATCAATTTTTCTTATTGTATGCCATCTTTCATTTGTGGAGCTAAATTGGACTTGTCTTCCGGTAATATATTGTTGTCTGGTTCCATCCGGAAAAATCACAGTTCCTGGGTTGGTATAACTCAGACCTAAATTTTGATTTATATCAATCCATCGAGTGTTAGCTCCTAAATCATTTCCTCCATGAAAAATAAGAGTCCCTTCTTCCCACAAAAGAGAGGATGGGGGGCGATTGGTAATAACAGGTCGTGAACTATTTGGAATTAATTCATTAAAAGGGGTTTGGTCAGGCACGATACTGGGGTCTTCTTCTCCCCTTCCTGCATACTGGATAATAGTATTTACCAGCGCAAACGACAGGAGTATTACAAGAATTCCAACAGCTGCAAAAAGAATGATTTTTTTTGCATTCTCTGTTTTTGTGTCATCGCCTCCTGCCGTGATATATAAGAATCCCGAATAAATTATCGCAGCGACAGCTACTAATCCTAAAAACGAGAGAATTGAGTTTAGTACGTTTTCGACGACATAATGCCTTAGCGAATCATGCTTTCCTACATCTCCAAAATCCTCACGATATGACAATACCTCAAAATTACCATCAGGAGCTCTTCCTCCTCCTCTCAAATTATTAAAAAAATCTCTAAAAAGTTCTTCTCCTTGATCTTCTACAGGGATAAAACTGTTAGCTGTTGCTTGATTTGTATTTCTGTTTATGCCACACGCAATTAGGAGTAAGAAAGCCAAACAAATTATTTTTTTCATGTTTTTATTTTCTGTTTATCTATCAAAATTATATTAATGATTTGGAAAATTTGGACTAAGTTTAAATTAAAGACTGATTTTTTGCAAACACTTGAATTCTGATAACAAAAATGCTATAATGTCTAGATATGAAAGAAATAATATTTCAAACTATCGAATGGGCAGCTTTATTTATTGGATTGGTTGGAATTTGCATAATTCTAATTGGTGCAATTATGGCATTGTATCAATATGTAACAAAGACTTCATCTCTTTTTCCTCGAGTCAGAATGACTCTAGGGTCTCATTTAATTTTAGGTTTGGATTTCTTAGTAGGAAAAGACTTAATTGATACTCTTTTATTAGGTGAACTAGGAAATACTGGAAGATTTTTTTATGAAGACCTACTCGCATTAATTACAATTGTTACTATTCGTATAATATTGAGTTTTGTGTTAGAAAAAGAAATGGAAATCTTAAAAAATAAGAAAAGTTAATATTTTTGCAGATCTTGTTTTATTGAACGGGTAATTCCATTTATCCTGTGCCAGGTGGTTATGTAGAAACCAAAAAGCGTG
>CAZQFO010000076.1:559-8750 GCA_964592695.1 uncultured Candidatus Peribacteria bacterium | reverse complement strand
ATGAAGCGGCAAAAAAACAATCTCATAGTTTTGTGCAATATTATGAGGGAAAATACCCCAGTGAGTTTTCACAACACCAGCTATGCGATTTTTATCATTCAATTTCACAGAAGTTATCCCAAGAATAATGGTATTATTGTATTTGATTTTTGAAGAGAAGAATACAATTCTAAATTAATAACTCTTTGCAAAATACCAATCGTGTTTCGCTGGTTTTCCGGTAATGAAGCATGTTTTGTTTTTTGGAGCAGAATTCTCAAATTTTTGTGGTAAACAACGAGAAACCATTGAAAATTTTTCTTTTAAGATCTTTTCAGATTCTTTTGTCTCACTCCAACTGGCTTCAAAAAATCCAACTTGATCTTTTATTTCATCTATACTCTCTATTCGATGAATATGAGTATCAGCAAACGACTGCGCTTGTTCGTAAAGATTTTTTTGAATATCGTTAAATAATCCATCTATCATTCCTGCAAAATCTTTGGTTTGCACCTTTTCTTTTGCCCCCGTATCTCGTCGATATACTGTTAGCTCAGATCCATCCACCTCTCTTGCTCCTATTTCTAAACGAATAGGTACTCCACGCACCTCCCAATGATTAAACTTAAATCCTGGAGATACTTCCTCTCTATCATCAACTTTAACTCTATATTTTGATAAATTAGTAGCAATTTGTTCTGCATATTTCAGAACTTTTTCTTTGTTCTCATCCCGAAAAATAGGTGTTACGATAATCTGTATAGGGGCAATATTTGGAGGTAACCGAAGCCCGTTATCATCTCCATGTGCCATGATAACAGCACCAACTGACCGCCAACTGAATCCCCAACTGTTTTGATGACAATCGTGATCTTTTCCATCTTCTCCTACGTAGGTTACGTCAAACACTTTGGCAAAGTTTGTTCCGAGATAATGGCTAGTTGCTCCTTGAATTGCCTTGCCATCTCGAACCATGATTTCAGCTGTAGTCGTCATCTCTGCTCCGGCAAATTTTTCCATATCGGACTTTTTCCCCGCAATAGTTGGGATTGCCATAAACTTGTATATATCCTGATACATGTTCAACATGTGCCACACTTCTTTTTCCGCACTTGCTTTATCAGGAAAAACCGTATGTCCCTCTTGCCAGAGAAACTCGCTCCATCGCAAAAATGCACGAGGACGTTTTTCCCAACGAACTACGTTGTTCCATTGATTTAAACGCAATGGTAAATCTTTGTAGCTCTGTATCCACTTTGCATAGGTTTTATACATTGCGGTTTCGCTAGTTGGGCGCACTGCTAAATGGTTCGTCAATTCTTCTCCCCCTCCATGAGTCACTACGGCTAATTCAGGAGAAAAACCTTCGACATGATCTTTTTCTGCTTCTAGGTTTTCTATGGGAACAAAGATTGGGAAATAAACATCCTCAACTCCATCTTTCTGAAACATTCGAGATAACTCGGATTTAATCAGTTCCCATATTTTGAAACCGTAAGGTTTAACGATTCCACACCCTCGAACCTCTGAACTTTCTGCTAGATCAGCCTCCTTTACTACATCCTGGTACCACTGAGGAAAATCTTCAGACTGTGGTGTAATAGCTTTGTTTTTGAAACTCATTTTAAAAAAAGATTATACATATAATAAAAATTCATCTCTTGTCATTTTTAAATCTATTTTAACACTTCGATATAAATCGATTGCTTCTTTCATGCGCTTCATTAGCTCTGTGTGATTCTTTGCCTGAGTTCTACACCCAGGTAACTCTACTACACTGGCAATAAATAGCCATCCATTCCCTCCTCGACGACGATTGTGTATTTAGAAATCATGCTCAGAGTTAATAATATAGCCAACTATCAAAAATACAATAAAAAAATATCATGTTGCTAACTCTTCAATAGCTTTTTGAAGTAAGGCATAAACATCTTTTTTGTTAATACTTGGCTTATCTGATTTTGAATAAACACTAAGGAATAATAATCAAATAAACTATCCAATTTCATCTCAATCTTCATGTCATCTTTGAAAGATTTTCACGCAAAAAATACTCGGAGTGGGATTGGCCACGCCTCCCATTTTTCACGCAAAACATCTTCCAAATCTAACATAAATCTTGAGCGAACTTGATTAGCCTATTTAATTTTTATCCCTTAATTGTAGAATACTTTTTTGTATAAGGTTTTAGTTGAACCTTGAAACAGTACAATATTTTATATTTATACATCATTTAATTGCTCTTCTAATGAAGGAAGTGTCTTTATGTTGATCTTGTTTTCTGCCACTTCTGTAAGTTTTTCACTCAAGGTTGTAAATTCATCATCATTTTCAATATCAGTTATTAAATTTTGCTGTTCAAGAACTTCATTATAAACCTCTAAAAGTTCTGTTAGCAGAAATTTCACAGGAACTCCTCTTTGCTCACTTGCTTTTTGCAAATTTTCTTGCACGAAATCATTAACTTGAATTGTTAACGTTGTCATAATTTTATGATTATTTAATTCAATCAAGGCAATTACCTCGATAATACGATACTAAATTATTACCAAAAATACAATTTCAAAAAATCTGTGTTTCATTTTATTAGTCATTAATCATTAATTCATTGCTCATTAATTACTCTCCCTCACGTCCACCAATCTACATTGCAACTTTCGCTCATCCCCCCAGTAGTTTTCTCCAATAGTAAATAGGACATCAACTTTTTTTCCAATTTTTAATTCTTCGTACAGATGTCCAAGAAAAAACCCTACAAATTGCTGTTGATCCTTTCCTATCTTTAGTTCCAACCTCAAATGGCTTTTTGTTTTTCCCATCTGAAAAAAATCATTTATCTCTGCTTCTTCTATTCCAAAAATTGGCATGGGATTATCAATTCCATATGGACCTAGTTGTTTGGTAAAATCCAGTAAGTCAAAATTCAATGCATAGGAATCAATAAAAGCAACTATTGAAGTGTCAATCTGTTCCACTTGAGTATCACGAAAATATTTTTTTAGGGTTTCTTTTAATCGAGATAAATAGATATATTTAGTGGAAAACCCAGCAGCTCCATCATGTCCACCATATTTTTCAAAGATATCATCACATTCTCTGAGGGCAGAAATTACCGAATACCCTTGTGGAGCACGACATGATCCGGACATTGTTCCATCTTCGTTTATGCGAGCAGCTATCACAGGAACCTTTAACTGATCTGCAAATTTACCAGCTATCAGACCGAGAATTCCTGGATTCCATGATTCATCAACAAAAAATTGACATGGAGCATCTTCTTCAACTCGAGAAAGGCATTCTGCAAATGCAAGATCTGTAAAATCTCGTCTCATGTCATTTAACCGTTCTAATTCAGCAATTCTTTTATCATTTAAATTCTGATTGCCCAAGAAAAGTTGACTCGCTTGTAATACATCGCCCATCCGGGATGCTGCATTTATCCTGGGGGCAAGGACAAATCCAATAGTTTCTTCATCGATACCTGCTTCTGCGGTATTTGTATTTTTTAATAACCCCTTAATTCCTGGCCATTGAGAATTTTTCATGGCATTTAGACCAAATTTGGTTAGAATTCGATTTTCTCCTGTCATTGGAACACAATCAGCAATAAGTCCAAAGGCACAAACTTCAAGGTATTTATGTAAAAATTTGTCTCCCTGTTTGAGATTTGGTATTCTTTTTTCTGCAAGTGCAGAAATAAGTTTGTACGCAATTCCAGCCCCAGAAAGCTGGTCTTCTGGATAATTACAATGTTCTAGTTTTGGGTTTAAGATAGCTAATGCTTCATCGGGAAAATATTCTGGATCGGGTTCGTGATGATCGGTTACTATTACATCAATGCCCAATTTCGAAGCGTGAGACACTTCATGTTTATCGTTTATTCCACAATCACACGTAATTAATAATTGTACGTTTTTTGTAGCAATTTCATCTATTAGATAATCTTTTAATCCGTGAGAATCTTCAGCTCGATTTGGTATTCGATAAGAGGTTAGTGCTCCCATCTCTCGTAATCCTCCGGCTAATATTACCGTAGAAGTGATCCCATCTGCATCAAAATCACCAAATATCATTATTCTCTCCTTTTTTACAATAGCTTCTAATATACGGTTTACAGCTACTTCCATGCTATGCATTCGATATGGGTTGTGTTGATCTGCAAGCGATGGATTTAAGAATGATTTTTCATGTTTTTCAGATTCTAATCCCCTACTCTTAATAAGCAGATTAATCAAATCTTGCATATCAGAAACGCTAGGGGCCTCAGCCCATTGCTTATTGAGAAAAGAGGTCATTTAATTTAATTAATAAATTCTTTTTTGGATACTTTAACAAATTTGTTCTTGTCTTTCTTATAGTTCTTGATAGCTAATCTAAGGCGATTCTTTTGAATGGCCTTTTTAGTTTGTAAATAGGAAAAAGGTATTGATTGCATTGTAAAAATAAAATTCCACTGCTATTTAAAATGTTGTATTCAGCTACATGCATGTACTGTCATGAAGTTCAAGTGAAAAACACTTGAACTAGCTGAATGTATTGAAATATAAGATGGGGCGAACGACGGGGATCGAACCCGCGACCAGCGGTACCACAAACCGCTGCTCTACCACTGAGCTACGTTCGCCTTATTGTGTCAGACATGACTACCGTACATCTTTTTCTCGAAAAATTGATCTAATTGAGTCAATTTTCGGAAGTATTTTAGTTTAGCTATCTAAGAATTCTTGCTCGTGAAAAGAATAATAATTTCAACTAAACCATCAATATATTATGAATAATTGAAAATTTTGCAACTTATTTATCAATATAATTAGAATTATTAAAACATAATTTGTCAAGTTTTGTTTATTTACTATCTGTGCTATAGATGTGTGTATGAGTTTCATGAAACTATCTCAGATTACGAAAACTTATTATACGGGAGAGGTTCCCACTCCAGTACTTCATGATGTAAGTCTTGAAATTAATAAAGGAGAATTCGTCTCTATCATGGGACCCTCCGGTGCTGGAAAATCGACACTGCTACATATCCTTGGGTTTTTGGACAATCAAACCAGTGGGAATTACTTTTTTGATGGCAAGCAGATGATTGATTACTCTGAAGACGAAATCGCTCAAGTGAGAAATGAAAAACTTGGATTTGTGTTTCAGTCTTTTAATTTATTGCCGAGAACTTCGGTTTTGGAAAATGTTAAATTGCCGCTCTTTTATTCTCAGACTGCTCGATCCAAATGGAAAGATCTGGCATTGAGAGCTATAGAATCCGTTGGATTATCCCATCGCATAAATCACGATCAAATGCAGTTATCGGGAGGAGAGCGTCAACGTGCAGCTATTGCTCGGGCTTTGGTAAATTCGCCGTCTGTCATCTTTGCAGATGAGCCGACTGGGAATTTGGATTCGAAATCTGGAGCAGACGTCATGAAGATATTTCAGCAACTGAATGATAATGGACATACCGTGATATTAATCACCCATGAAATGGATATTGCAAAACATGCGAACCGATTGATTCATATTGTGGATGGGAGGGTGGATAGTGACAAAACTAAGGATTTAAGCAATTTTTAAATTCATATGTTCATGATTTTGATAAGTATCATGAGATGATTTTAGCATGTTTATAAGCACTCTTCCTCTTACACTATCTTGAATTATTTGCGCTATTCCTGCCCTAGAAAATCCTAAAAATATAGCTTCACTCACTTCAAAACCTAAATCATAAATATCATCAAATTTAATATCAAAACTACTCATAAGATTTTTAACAGAAGGTATAATCTCATGAAGCTGTTTCTGAACTCTTTTCCACTCATTGGGATCTTGGGGAAATTCGTCCGCACTATATTCAGAATTTTCAATTAATGATTCCAATCTCTGTATGTTCTGAAAAAATGGACCTACTAATTCCATAGCAAAGTGATTTCGTATATATCCGGTATTTAAGTTAAGTTTATAAAAATTCAGCCAGTCCAAGGCAATCTGAAAATATTTTATTTTTATAGGCCATTGATTTATGTGGTAATACCACTCTTGCCATTCTGCCTTATTTTCTTTTAAAAAGTGGTAATATTCATTTATAGCTATTTGTGCATTAGTAGTATCCACTCCTTGAGTAATTAAGGATTCCCATATTTCTACTCGATTCATTTGTGTAGGAATTTTATCTCCATTTCGCTCCAAACCAGAAACTCCTGTAAGAATTTCCTCTGTGTCATTAATAGTTCCTTCCCATTTGTTATCTATCATACGTGTTTATAAATTAAAATTATTGTCGTTTTTAAAAGATTATTTTTGGTAAATTCGTTCGCTCTCAAAAACAGTAAAAATATAGAATTCGTATCTATATCCGCATTCAGTCAATTGTCAAGTTTTTCTTGTTTCAAATTTATGCTACACTTTTTTTATGTCTTTATTTTATCTATTCAAAACCGCTGTATTAGGACTTAAGACAAACAAGGTCCGCTCAGCTCTTACGATCCTGGGAATCGTGATTGGGATTACTTCTATCATCATGGTTATGGCATTGGGAGAGGGAGCTAAATCTCTCATAGTGGAGCAGATCCAGGGGATGGGGGCTCGAACTATATCTGTGGAGCCGGGGAAAGAGCCGGAGAGCATGGCTGATATGTTTGATGCGATTTATGCGGATTCCCTTCGTGAAGAGGATTACAATGATATTAAAAAATCATCCAATGTCCGTGGTGTAGAGAGAGTATCTCCGATGGTGATCACCAGTACTATTGTTTCTTATGGTAATGAAAATAAACGAGGACAGGTAATTGGGGGAGACGATTTTTATTTGGAAATATTAGGGATCGATGGTGTTACCGAAGGAAGTATGTTTCGTGAACCGGAAATTAAACAAGTGGCAAAAGTCGTTGTGATCGGTTCGGAAATTAGCAATGATTTGTTTGGATTTGAGGATGCAATTGGCAAAAAAGTAAAAATTGGGAATCAGAGTTTTCGAATTATGGGTGTGCTTCCAAAATCCGGAACCGTGATGGGAATGAGTGTGGATAAGAGGGTACTGGTCCCCTACACTACTGCTCAGCAATATATCTTGGGGATTAAGCACTATCATGCGATATTGGTGCAAACGGTGTCTGAAGATATTGTAGAGGAAACGGCGGAAGACATACGACTTACTCTTCGAGAAAATCACGATATTAATGATTCTTCGAATGATGATTTTCGGGTTATTACGATGGACTGGGCTATGAAACAAGTCGGTGATTTGATGACAGCTCTTACGGTACTCTTAGCTGCGGTGTCAGCCATCTCATTGGTTGTAGGTGGGGTAGGGATAATGAATATCATGCTGGTTTCCGTGTCGGAACGCACACATGAAATTGGATTAAGAAAAGCTGTGGGAGCCACTTCTTCTGATATTATGTCTCAGTTTTTGATTGAATCGGTTATATTAACAGCTATTGGTGGTGCTATTGGTATTGGGTTGGGAGCTGGTTTATCTTATTTTTTTACTTTTGCGATAAATACTTATACCACGATGAACTGGATATTTGTGTTTCCTGTGTCTGGAGCGATGCTAGGTTTGGCAGTATCTGCTGGGGTGGGATTGGTATTTGGGTTATATCCGGCAAGGCAGGCCGCGAAAAAGAGTCCGATTGAGGCTTTAAGGTATGAGTGATGTTTAGGATATGCATCCCACCAATCCTCCTCAAGAACTTCGCATACCTGACTCTGTGTAAAAAACTTCTCGCACAAACTGAATACAATATTTATAGCCCAGCCAAATACTTCTCCGCATCAAGCGCTGCCATGCATCCACCGCCTGCTGCTGTGATAGCCTGTTGATAATGAGGATCTGCTACGTCTCCTGCGACAAAAACTGATGGTATATTTGTATGGGTATGGTTTTGTATCTGAATAAATCCCCTTTCGTCTAGATCAATTGCTCTATCTAGAAACTTCGTATTTGGGGTGTGACCGATAGCTACAAAAAGTCCGTTTAACTCAAGCTCTGATTTTTTATTTGTAACAGTATCTGTTAATTCGACACTTTCCAACAAGTTCTCTCCTCTCATATCAGAAATTGTTTTATTATAGAGTGGTTCAATCTTTTCATTAGTTTCCATCCTTGCTTGCATAGCTTTTGAGGCTCTGAACTCATCACGTCTATGGATTAAATATACTTTTGTAGTAAAACGGGTTAAAATGGTGAACGGTTTAAGACGGAATGGACATCCGG
>CAZQFO010000076.1:0-549 GCA_964592695.1 uncultured Candidatus Peribacteria bacterium | reverse complement strand
AAACGGGTTAAAAAATCTGCTTCTTCAATGGCCGAGTCCCCTCCTCCGACGACGGCTACTGTTTTTTCTCGAAAGAATGCTCCGTCACAAGTAGCACAGGCACTGTATCCTTTTCCTTTATATTTCTCTCCCTTCTCTAGGGGTAACCATCGTGCTGATGCTCCTGTGGCAATAATGACACATTTTGCACTATATTCTTCAGTTCCTGAATAAAGTTTTAAATTTTTGACATTAGAAAAATCCACCTTATCGATTGATTTAAAAATAGTTTTTGCTCCAAAACGTTTTGCTTGTTCTCTCATATCATTCATTAGTTGTGGACCGGTTATTCCCTTTGGAAATCCGGGGAAATTTTCTACTTCAGTGGTTCCTATAAGTTGCCCACCTGGTTCGCTTCCTTCAAAAACTAGTGGTGCCAGCTCTGCACGAGCAGCATATATTGATGCTGTAAATCCTGCTGGTCCAGATCCGAGAATGATTAGTTTTTCTTTTGTCATGATTTTAAATCATAATTTGTACTAGGACAGTTATACTATCCATTTTTCTGAA
>CAZQFO010000075.1:0-8756 GCA_964592695.1 uncultured Candidatus Peribacteria bacterium | reverse complement strand
TTCGTGAAATAACAATAATCCCGCATCGGAACTGAGTTTCCCTCCATCAAAGTTGGGTTCAAATTTGCAATATTTGTAATATTTATAAATATTGCTATAAATAGACATGTGGGCATTCAAATATTCCATCAAAAAGGAGACCATGCGCGATGAAAGGCACCTTGAAATTCCATTAGTCACAATTCTTTTTTTTGCCCTCGTTACCGAGGCACTCCCTCCTTCATGGGACATCCTGACAGTTCCCTCATGACCTGGTGGATCAAATATTCTCGAAGTATATTTTGATTTGCTGGTTATCACCTTCGCTCTCGATCTCTAGTACAGAGGTTGGGAACGGGGAATTCTCAAAGTGATGGCTTTGGAAAAAAAAGAATGTAAACTATTATTGAAATGCTCATATTTTATATTCTCCCCCTTATTTATAATTCATGTGATGAGGCAGGGGGAGCGAGAGGGGGTATGAAAAATATTTCAATATTAATTTTATAATTATAGAAGTTATAAATCAATCACAACACAATGAATTAAGATAAAAGCTCAGGAATGACACATCAAAAACCAGAACAAATGTTTTGAAATCATATCAGGAACAAACAAGTACATGGAATAAAATTTCGCAGACAGTGTTCCCTTGGGTAATATGCAGTAGGTTTTTTTATTTTAGATAAAATGGAATTATTGTCTATACCCCACCTCGCCTCCCCTTACAGGGGAGGAATATAAATTCGTTTTGATAAACCATCAAAATGAGAAATACCTTGGGAACCCATTTTCGATCAAAAAAAATTGACTAAGATAAACAAGTTTTGATATTATGAAATCATAATCACCACGAGAGGAATATTATCAGGATTCGTACCTGATAGATCTCCTCTCTTTAGGGCTTGGAAGAAAATAACCATTCAAATTTGATGTTTTTTTGTCCGTCAGCTTCCTCCTTCGCTATACGTCCAGTATGAATAAGCTTCGGTGGACAGGTCGTCAGTAAACCCTCGCCATATTCCCGATATGACTCGGTTTTACTTCCTTGCTGACGAACAAAAATCCTATCAAATTTTTGAATCTTTATTTTCTTCCAAACCCTTAGTTTGCGTAATCAATATTCCATCCAAGTCCTTTGGATGCACCCAAAGGTAAATTATTCCCATCAATGAAAGCATAATTATTCATTATCTTCATCTTATCAAACAAGTCTAGAAATACCATTTGTTTTTTATTTTTCAATTGAATAAACCACCCCTTTTCCTACCCCAAATCTTCGAATTTTTTTCTTTTTCACCATGTCCAATAAATCTTTTTTCAGCGTTGGTCGTTTGATCTGAGGTAAGAGTTCATGAATCTGTCCAATAGAGAGTGAGTTTTTTTGTAATACATCTAAAATAAGTGAATATCTCTCCTGAAAATTTATTTTTGAAACGAAAATAGATGGAGCTCTGTCCTCTAATAACGCCACGATAAGAGATATGGTCTCCATTAATTCTTGAGATACGAATCTAATAAACGGATCTGGATCTTTGGTTTCATCCATGTGAGACAATAAGCTTAAATATTTTCTTCTATTTTCATTTTTTATAACACATGGAGGCAGTCCATTTTTCATAAGAATTAAATTCATTAATAATCGTGACATGCGACCGTTTCCATCGTCAAACGGATGAATACTTACAAATCGATAGTGAAATAGGGAAGCTTGCTGAATGGGAGGGAGTTGTTGAGTTTTTGTCGAGTGATACCAGTTTAGTAATTTTTCCATTTCAATTTGAACCTGTTCTGGTTCAGTATAGTGATGAATTTTTCCGGAAATAGTCAGTACATGATTGGGGCGAGTTTTGTATTGACCAGGATTTAGTGGTTTCTGGATCAATTCTCCATTTGCTCCTTTGGCATAAGTGTGATCAATTCCTTCTAATAAGAGACCATGAAGTGATTTTATAAAATGCTCAGTAAGCTTCCGTTTTTCCTTAACAATATCATGTAAAACGTTAATGGCTTCTGCGTGATTTTTTGTTTCTAAAAAATCCTTGAAAGGTTTCCCTTCGGAGGTTAGTCCTTCTTGAAGAAAAAAGGCTGTTTCGCCCAATGAAAGAGTATTTCCTTCGATAGCATTAGAATTATAAGTCCATTCAATTCTCAGTCTATCCTGAATGGCTTTATTGAGACTATCGTCAAATGGTCTATGCGTTTCGATTTTCTGCAAAAGAGTTTCGATTTTATTGAGAATTGTTTTTTGTGGGGAATTCATTTTTTGGATATTACTTAATGATTATGTCCATAAATATCCAAAAGTCAAATAAAAAAACCGATATCCATCACCCCCTCCACCCAAAAAGAACTCGTGCGTCTTTTTTTGTCATCAATGATATCCCATCTCTCATTTAAATCATTCATAATAATAGCTGATATAAATATATTAAAATTCGTCCTCTCCACTTAGCGTCTTTTTCATCACTTCATCTATTCGTTTATAAAAATTTTGCTGTTGCCTCAATTGATCCTGAATAACCGAATCCCCAAAGGTTCTGTTTAGAGCATTGTGAAACATTTGTGGAGTTAAAAAGATTCTTTTTGTGAGATTGCCTTTCAAAAAAAGCCTTCGTTTTATTTCTGGAGTAATTGGCTTTCCTCCTAGAAGCAATTGTTCTAACTCTGCATTAATATTACGGAGTCTCTGAGGTCGTGTGGCTCGAAATTCTGCTAGATATGATTTGAAAACTAAATCGGCAAGTTTTCCTAACATTTCTCCACTGGCATGATCGGTTTTTTTTCTTAAAACATCCCAATCAATGGCTTAATCAAAGTCTTCTTATTGGGTAATCCCTTCAAAAAATTTTTTGGCTAAAACGACTCTTTCTTCAGGAGAAAGTGCTTGTATTACGGATACATATCGAAATCTTCTATAAATAGGAATGGGGATTTTGTCTGGTTCATTTGAGACTCCACAAAGAAATAATCCATCATATTCAGTATCTCCATCTAAAACCGATTGGAGTATTTTTTGGGCTCTAAAAAACATGCCATCACTATAAGAGTGTCCAGCAGATGGTTTTCCAAAAAAAGAATCAAATTCGTCCCATCCGATCATTACTGGTTTTTCGTGGAGCAACCGTTTTTTATAAGCCTCCTCAAAAAGCCTACGTACATTGGCTTCAAATTCTCCCGCATAAGCCGTTAAGATTCTTTCTGTTGTCATCTGCACTCCCACCATTTCAGGAGTACTCATTAGGGCTCTCATAAATTCATTTTTACCACATCCATAAGGTCCCAAAATGAGCATATGATTTCGAAATCGTCTTCGAGGAGAAAGCTGTGTAAAGACATGTTCCAGATCTCCGAAATCTAGTACATCATGTATTTGTTTTTCTATTTGTCTCCACGATTCGCCAATAATATCCTGAAAACGAGTCCCTTGTGTCGGAATTTGTTTAAGAGAAAGTTGATTGATTCCTTCCATGGACACGGAATATGCATAATTATCCCGCTGAGAATCTGCACGAACACGCTTGCTACTACGTGCCTTTCCTGATGTAAGATTGTCCAGGTGGTATTTTAGTACCATCATTTCTTTCACAAATTCCGATAATTCTGAAAAGTTAATAACAATATGTTCCCCTTTTATTTCTTTTAACTTTTCTGTTACCAGTTTTCCCGTCTCATCAATTTTTTCCCAAATTTTAACAAATAATTGGAAAAACAATTGGTCTCGTTCTCTCTGGGTTCCTTTTTTGTTTTCATGAGTTTCTGTAGAGTCGATCGGAATTCGATTAAAATCTATTGCTTCAAAAGTGGTAGCGATGTCAGATATTTTTCTAGTACGTGCCATAAGTGATTGGGAAGCCTCTAACCGTTTTTGGGTTTCTTTGTAGTCGCGCATGTATCCAGCACTTTCTGGGTCTTGGATTCTCACTTTTTGAAATGCAGCGTATTCCAATCCATGTCCAATACTTTCATACATACTTCTTATTTCATTCAGCGTTTTTCCTATGGCTTCAAAGAGTTCTTTTTGTCCTATTCCCATTATGACTGTCATAGGTTGACCGTAGCTGATTATGCTGGTTACAAATTTAGTCATCTCTGGTGTTGAAAAATGGAAATCTTCAACGCCAAGGCTGGCGAGTGTTTTTGATCTGCTTTTTTCTTTGATGGTTGGTTCTGGAATAGATTTTATTATTTCATGCAAAAAAGCCGTTAGACGAATGTTTTTCCTAAATATTGGAACATCGGCTTTTGGATGAGATCGAGCTTTTCCAATAAGAAGGTCGAATAGTGTTTTTGCATCGTCGTTCGGTTCTTCTTCTGGAACCATGTTGCCATACGTCAGTTTCACGTAATCATAATACTCCTTAAAGGTGTTTAATAATGATTCTAGTTTAGGAACAAATTGATCCATTTCTTTAATAAAGGTATCGATTACCTCTAAAAGAGTTTTGGTTGCCAGATCCAGTGTTTCGTATTTTGCATCAGAGTAACTAAGCGTATTTGGTGTTGATTCTACATTTTTAACTGATGTTTTATTTTCATTGGCAAATTGATGCGTTACTGTTCGCAGAGATTCTATAGTTGCCATCATCTGATGAAATTCTTTTCCGATGTTTGCTATGGCATCTACATGTAGATTTGAAACGTTATATTCCTGAGAAACCAACATTTGATTTTTTATGGATGTACGTATTTTTTCTACATTTTCGGTACTTGAATCAACAGAACGAGCAAAACTGAGGAGAGAATCTCTGAGTTCGTGTAAATATTGAAATCTTGTTTCTCGTTTTAAGCGTTCTTTTGCATCATCAACAGCAAACTTCTGAAGGAGCGCTTCGGTAAGAGACTGGACTCTATTGCTGGGGCTTTGTTTTTCAAAAAGCCTGGATAGTTGTTTTTCTGGAAGTTCCGAAAGCGCTTTTCCGATTTCTTGAGGTGTTTTTGGTGAGGTATCTGCTGTCATAATTAAAAAATGGTAACAATTAGGTTGCAGTGTTTTATTTGGTTAATAGTTTCTTTTTGCTCTTTTTGTTTAGAATCTTCTGTATTCTTGCTATCCTGTCAAATTTAAAATTTAAGTAATTTAAGTAATTACTCCAATCCCGTACCATGAAAACAACAAGTAAATGCTGTGAATTGACTTTATAAAAAAGATAAGCTGAAATGATAGATCTTCGCCAAGATGCGATTTTCATTGGACTCCTTGGCTGATAAATCAGCCTTCGTCGTCCATGAAAATCGCAAAAACTACAACTTTAGTTTTTTTTACTGGTATGTCATTGGAGTAATTACAAATTTAATTCCATTGACAAACGTGAAAAATCACCTAGACACTTTTTAATTAGTCTTGATAATATCATGAAAACGACTCCCCCTACATTATCAGAAGATCCTGAAGAACGGCATTTTGAGAGATGTGTCGAAGAAGTTTTAGATTCCCCAGAAGGACAAGCTCTTCTTCGAAAACTAGCGAGAAGCTATCGAAAAAGAGCGTTTCCTGAAGCTATTGATATAACAAATAATGGAAATAGCGCTGATCTCTCGGATGGACAAGCCTATCTGAAAAAAAAGCTAGAGGATCCTGAATTTCGGACGGCATGGGAGGCAGAACAAAAAAGAACAGCTGACCCACTGGAAGAAATGAATGCCGATGCTGTTGAATCACTTTCTGACGATTTTTTGAAAATCGCTTATATCCAGCTGAAATTATCTTATCCGGATGAAGATTGTAATAGGATAGGCAAGATGCTTTTGAAAACCCTTCATGAGGCTGATGATGATGAGTTTATGGATATTCCAAGATTAATAGAAAAAATGCAGAGAGCCATCGAAGCCCATAGATCACAAAATACTAATTTTCGACAAGTATCCGTAAATATTCCCAAAAGATTAAATGAAACTAAAGTTTTACCGGCTTTTGTGCAAGAGGCTGTGGCAGTGGTTTTGTATCGTATGGAAAAAGTTGGATTGAATGAGGTGCAAGAAATGACAGGGAGAAGTAGAAGGGAAATTGAAGAAGAATTTTACCGAAGTTTGGGAGAAACTACGATGGATGGAGCGGTGATAAATACGGATACAGGAGAACCGGAACGGCTTGTTGTTGATGATTTACCGATTATTAAAGAATATTTCTCGCGATTTCAGATTGGCAAGCATATGTTTTATCAGGTCTGGCATGCTGTAGAAGTTGGAAATTTCATTTCCCCTTTTTATACATCATCCGAAGAAGCCGTTCAATTTGCTGATGAAAACGGTTTAACCGATCTACATGGATCATTTCGATTTGATTACTGGAAAAAAGCGGCTGAGGGAACTTCACTGGATGCTAATGTATCAGAGGTGGAATTGGCTCGTGTTTCTCAAATTTTAAACGCTATGAATCAGGGAGTAGCACTCAATATCGAAGAGACTCGTATTATAGAACATCTGACAGTGTTTATGGAAGGTTTTTTGGGAATCAATGATGATGTTTTGGGAGATGAAGTAGAGTATCCAGAAGTTTCGGATAAACAAATGGAAAGCTGGGTTAAAAAATTAGAATTAAGGCAAAATGAAAGATATTTAGATAAAAACGAAGAAGACCGATGGACTGCCAGTAAAATCCTCAATAATTCAAAATCATTTGTTTTGGATTCCTCTTTACATGAAAATGAAACTGATTTGTCTCTGGCAAGAGAAATAAAGCTAGTGGGATTATATCTGGAAGCTCTGATAAAATTAACAAGGAATGAATTGGAGAAGCAAAAATTACCAAACATTTTTCCAGATAATTTTTTTGTATCACAAAAATCAGAGAAAAAGGAAACTACTACATCTGAGGCAGAATGGAATCGTCTAACTCAGTTTATTCCTGAAAAAGAGAATTTATCGGTAGATGATGTTGTCTTTATTTTAGCTAAATATTGGGAAATTGACGAAGATAAAGTTTGCAAACTTATTCCTGAACTGGAGAAATATTCCGGTCACCTTGCTTTGGCTCAGCCTTCGCGTAGTTTCGATGGATTCTTTTTTGTTATGGGAAATAATGGTGGAAAAAATGATTGGGAAGTGGCTCCTTATGATGTGAGACGGCTTATAGCTAGTTCAGACTAAAAAGTTATTCAGCAATTTTTCACAGGTTCAAGTAGATCAACAATCATCTATCATAACTACTGATGTTTGTTACCCCCCGAGATATCTCGGGGGTTAACAAATAAGAGGATTGGCATGGTTGTGAATAGGATCTACTCGTCTTCAGGGGTGTGAAATTACGTTCCTCATATTTGCATTTCTTCAAAAACCCGATATACAAGAATTATTCAGTCTTCTCAAAAAAAGGGAGTTTCATCATGGGAATGTTCGATTACATCACCTTCCATTGCACTTGTCCCAACTGTGGGGCAGAAGTATCAGAGTTTCAGACCAAAGACTTGAATGACACGATGTCGAATTACTTTTTGGAGACTATGTCTCTTCAGGATCTTGTAGATCTGGATAATTTTTACACCATGTGTCCGAAATGTGATAAATCATTGGATATAACAGTTAACAAGAAAGTAACGATAAAAATACTTCAAAAAGACGGAAAAAAAACATTTCAATTGGAGGTGATTTACAAAGGCTTGGTACTGAAGTGTGGTTTAGTGGGAGAGAATCAAAAAACAGTGTATCTGGATTATCCGGCTCGGAAATGATCGCACACCCTGAAATTCACCTCTTTTTGGAACTAACGGTGGTTACTGATCGGAAGATTGATAACCACCAGTATATAATTGTGACTCTCTTTTGCATGAAATTCAGAAAAATTTGATTTTGGAACTTTTGAAGATCGTACAAAAATTTGATTTAAATTTTCTTCAGATGTAGTTTATAAATGCAATTATAATTATTTTCTCATGGGACTCGTTTATGCTGATATCGATCTAAAAAATCCTCGGGATCCTAAAAAAACTTATCAAACAAAAGCATTAGTGGACACGGGAGCCTTACATTTATGCATTCCTTCCCATGTGGCTTTGCAATTAGGTTTATCTGAGTTGCAAAAACGTGAAGTCACTTTGGCTAGTGGAGAACATAATTTGTGCCCTTATGTCGGACCGATTGAGGTGTCGTTTAAAGGTCGAAGTTGTTTTACGGGAGCGTTAGTTTTGGGAGATGAAGTGCTTTTGGGAGCGGTTCCGATGGAGGATATGGATCTCGTAATTTCTCCGGCAAAAAGAATGGTAGTACCGAATCCGGAAAGTCCGAATATTCCTTCTTCGATAGTAAAATAATCTATTTCGTTTTTTGCGGTAACTCTCTTCCTCTCTGCACTTTGTAATAATCTATTCCATACCTGCTTCGAAAGGTTTCTCTCTTTATAATGGTTAATATCATCTCAGGCTCCATAGTCCGACAAGCTTAATATTGAAAAGATGGAGGCTGTGGAGCCTCATTGCATACATTTAGTTCAGTAAAAAAATCGGATTTTAGAGAAAAATGATATATTGGAAATAGATGATTATGATTGATCTATGCCTATTATTCTAACAAGGCTCCACAGCCTCTTTGTTTTTCATGATTATTTTGCCGGACTATGGAGCCTGCGACGTTGGTTGTTTTTTTAGGTCGCAACCTCATGCAACGTCCGTCCCACAGACTTTTTCACCGATTTTTTAATTTTCGCTTTTTCCGCTTCTATATCGAGTTGTTCTTCGTATGTCTCGATATCTGTGAGTACTGATTGGAGTGTGTTTTCGGTATTTTCTTTGAATCTTTTGGTCCCCTCAACCTAAAATATCAATCAAAGTTAGTCCGCTAAA
>CAZQFO010000074.1:0-8830 GCA_964592695.1 uncultured Candidatus Peribacteria bacterium | reverse complement strand
AAAAACCCCTTTGGTGTTCCCCTGGTCATCTTTATACCCCATAACCAATACTATGATAAAACCTCACGCGTCCACCGCCATAGACGGTGGTTTATCGATTTTAATTATTGGGAAATCCGAGGAGAACGACCACCACGGGGAGGCGAACAAATCGTCGCGCGCATTGCCGGAGCCCGCGCCGCGAAGCTCGAACCCGCCGCTGTCAGCCCACGAGTCGAAGCGAACGCGGTCGCCATCGGTGTCTTTTCCCTCCGTTCGTACCCAAATATCGTCAAAACGCATTTCTCCTGTTTTAGAGCAGTGTAAAACAACCGCTTTCAATAAATTCGGATCTAATGCCATTTCTCCCGACCCTAGTTTCTTTGTTAGGTATTCTACTTGTCCATTCTCTGTCCCACTACAAGTTCCTCTCTTATTTGAGCCTGCTACTCCGTCTGAGAACATATAATACCATTCTCCATTTCCAACTTGTTTCCTTGCTTTTGTTTGTGCATATTCAGTAAATTCTGCATATTTTCCTTTTAGGTTTGGGTTCTTTGTTGTTTTGAGCCAGTTAAGGATCCATTCATCGTTCATATCCTCCTTTTTTCCAGTTTCAATGTTTTCAACTTGTATTACCTCAATCGAAACCCATGGGGTTTGATTTCTACCTTCTTTTTCTCTCGTATTAGCTATGGCGTATGCTACATAATCCTGCAATTCTTTTTCTGTTGCGTTGAGGGTGGTTGGATAGCTTTCAGGATCAACTACTTTCCATCCATCAGCCTTGAGCATTGCATCTACATCTTCTGTGGTTTGTAGGTGTTCTCCTAGAATTTCTCTCGCTCGTTCTATGGATACTGGCTCTCCTGTTTCTACCTCCGGAACAACAGGGTCAGCCTTTGCAACTTCTCCATCTACAGCACCTTTCGTAAGAGAAACAGCCGCTATTACCTGAGCAGAAAGGGCTTCTAGTTGCCCAAGGGCTACATCAATTTGTGCTTGCTTCGCTTCAGGACTTTGCTCAGCTTCTGCACTTTTTAGAGTTTGAACAATGTCTTGCAAAGATAACGGTTTTGGTTTGGTAGGTTCAGACATGGTGAAAATTTAAGAATAATAATTTAAATGTCAAAACTATATATAATCATAAAAATACTTTTGTCAAGAGAGAGTCACAGAAAAACACTTGGGTTAAGAGAATTAGAATAACTAGCGAAGGCTGATTATCTCGATCAATGTACGTTATAACAAGGTTAGTGATTCTGGATGACGGTTTATTTTTAATTTCATACACAATCTAATTGGTATAGTTTTTTTATATATTACTTCCCAGCACACGAAAAAAGGAATTACTCCATATTTTTAGAGTAAAGAAAAAACGCTTGAAAAAACATTATATTTCCGCTATAATATGGTGATTTTTGCAATACAAAAAAAATGATCTCATATCAGGATCGGAAAGGACATATTATTCAAATTCCAAACAACGTCATGCGTTGCTTGGAAAATGAACATAATGAAAATATGTATCCTCCCAAAATTTCAGTGTAACGCCTTCACATGAAATGCGGGAAACTGCATAAACACTGGATGAAGAAATTGGATTTTTAGGATTTACATTGGAATTTTGGGAGGATACGAAAATATCATGCTGATTCGAGCTATCGGTATTATAAAAAATGAAGCAGAACTCTCTTCTCGGTTTTCAGAATCTACTATACTCACAAATGAACTAAAGCAATTGTGTAATGAAAAATCTCAAGAAATCATGCGATATTTAAATAAGATAAAAAATGTGCGAGAAAAGAATGTTCTAAAAGGAAAGCTCAAACATTTCAAAAGTATAGACTCTCTATCCACTAAACTGGATTATTTATCTAAAGATTTGTCTTTTATTTTGTATACAAATTAATAAAGTTTCTCAAATGCTTGAGTATTATAGTCGCAAAGAAGGCACAGTCGAAGTTCCTGAAATAATCTTGGAATTTCTCGAAAGAACAGAATCCGATAACCCAAATGTAATTCGTGCTATTCAATCGGTACGACATTCTTCTTTAGGAGTTATTTCCGCTAATGGCAAAACTCCAAAACTTTTTAAGCATTTGGAACATTCCGGAAACCTTCGTGCAAAAGAAGCCAGAGCTCTAACCAGGAAACTTCATCTCTTTTGCTCTGAAATTCATAAATTAATGGAAAGACGAATTGAGGAGATTAAAAATCCAAATAGACGAAGTGAGTTTCGAAAGGGATGTGAACCACTTCTAAAAAAATTATCCAGCAAATCAAATGGTTTATCATTATCAGAGACACTTAAACTCATCGCTGAAGAGTTTGAATTTGCTTTTATGCCAAAGAAGGATCGACAACAAGCAATCTGTAATGGAGATATATTTCGCTCATAAACTCCCTAACTTAAATATATTGATTAATAAAAGTGTTCACCAGGGCTGTTCAGTTCTAAAATAAAAAATAAGATCGTCATCTCGAATCAATACCATGCAACGTTAGATCAACTGTAAAATGGTAGATCTTCATTATAATTTTGAGCAAAAGGAAATAGATAATTCTTTTTATTTGTACTCAATATTTAATTCGAAGATTTCTCGTTTTAAAGACTGTGACTTCGTCATATTCCGTGACTCGAAATGACGGTTTATTTTTTAGAATTGCACAACTCTGAAGTGTTCTTCTCATGTAAACCAAACTCCAACCCAAAAAGGCCCCCCTGCATGCAGGGGGGCTTTTTAATGTATACATAATAACTCTCTCCCCTACTCCAACTCACTATTCACCGCATCCTCAAATGCCTTTGGACCAATCGCTCCTGGCATTACTTGTTTCCCAATGAAAAGTGCTGGTGTTCCGGATACTCCGTATTTTGCTCCTTCTGCTTGATCGGCTTTTACTTCCGCTACCATATCCTTATCGTTCACACATTCATCAAAAGCCGTCTCATCCAATACCAACTCTTGAGCATATTTTTTCATTTCAGCTTTTGCCCCTTCTCCTTTTCCACTCCACACTCTCTGATTATCGAATATTTTTTCATGCATATTCCAGTAGGCTTCATTACCTTCTAACTTTTGAGCACAATTTGCTGCTACATGTACGGTCACAGCTTCCTTATGAAATCCTAGTGGAAAATCCTTCATCACGTACTCGATTTTTCCCTCATCAATCAATCTATCGATTAAATCCTTATTTTGATCAAATAATCGTTTGCAGTATGGACATTGATAATCTGTAAACTCTACAACTCTCACTTTTCCGTTTCCTTTTTTTGGTTCGTCATCCAAATCTGCAAAATCTGGCATTTCTATAAACTTCCCTGGTTTAAACCCAACTCTAGATCCATTCAAAAGATACATCCCATCAATAGGTCCATTTAATATTTCTGCTGATTTGATTACAAAAAGCTCATTATCAGGAGTTTTGTGATCTTCAATTCCAGCTCCAAATATGTATTGAGGAATTGCTGTTACTTCAAATTTTTCCTGCAAATCCTTTCCTTCATCTGAATTAATATCTACTTCTCGAGCTAGTAATGCGGGAGTTACGGCTTGCCGCAGAGATCCTAGAGATTGTGTGGTGTTGCATTTTTTGCCACATGTTGGATCTGTTAGGATAACCAATTCGACCGGACTTCCTGGTACAGGGATCCAGGTCTTTCCGCCATAAACAGCAAATTCGTTATCTGTTTCCAATTCGACCTTAAATTCTTCGGTTAAATTTTTAACCGAGACATAAGTACTTCCATCCGACCGGATTATTTTTTTTGAACTATCTATGTTTGAGGAAGGAATAAAATCACAAAATACTGACCCTATGAATGCTCCTGCAAAAATAATGGTTCCTGCTAGGAACGCATAATGTAGCTGATCGAACCGTGTTTTTTTTGTCATTTTTAAAATGGTTATTAGATTTTAATTTTTTAGTACCCTGTTATTATCTTTTTTCTTCTACTTAATTAATTCTCTCTTAATTCTTCTTTCTTCTCTATTCCCCTTAATACTTAATTTGTAAACATTTCTCTCTTCTCTATAAAACTCTTTTCTTTTTTATCCTCCACAGTTTCCACCTCTAGCCTGAGGCACTTGCCCGCCCGACTGTTGAATAAACTGCATTGGTAGTACTTTTATTGATTGGTTTGATTCTCTCTCACGCAATTCGAACTTCACATATCCTCCTGCAAAAAGCCCAACGATAAAAATGATAACGAATGTTAAATGTTTCATTACGGAGGATTTTAATTCTTAAAAACAAAAAAATCAAAGGAAAAAGACTTGAAATTCATTTTTTTATGTGTTATAATGACTAGATTTAAATAATTTAAAACAAAAAAAAATGACAAAATCAACTACCAACGTCCAGGATCTTTTACAAAAGCTCTCAGAATCAATTGCAAGTGCAAATTCTTCTGTGCAAGCCGCAGAAAAAATTATGCAAATGCTTGCTTCAGAATTGGGAGTAGAAAGCGACTCATTAACCGTTCGCATGGAGGAGATTGTTTCTAAGCAAAGAGAAACACATATTTATGATGATGACGAGAAAAAAATTATTGAAGGAGTCTTTGACGGACAAAATATGATTGATCCAGAGGATAATACATATCCTGTTCCTGCAAATTACGCTTCAAAGTCAAAGTTGATTGAGGGAGATGGATTGAAGTTGATGATTCAGCCAAATGGCGCATTTATTTATAAACAAATTTCTCCAACTGCAAGAAAACTGATTACCGGACCATTGGTATTAGATGGATCTCAGTATCAAGTACTGTCTGAAGGAAAAACATACAATGTGCTTTATGCATCAGTTACTTTTTTTCGAGCTCATGTAGGAGACGAAGTAACTATCGTAGTTCCTGCTGATAAACCATCACGATGGGCTGCTATAGAAAATGTGTTGCCGGAAGGTGGAGCAGAAGCTGAAGATGGTGAATAATAGTAAATACAAACAAAAACAATATTTAAAATCCCTGTGTCTATGTGGGGATTTTTAATATTTTCCCCACTGAATCGGCAAAAAAAATACAAGAAAATATCAAAATTGTTGGGGACTGCTTTCACAGTCCCCACAAGACTCCTTTCGGAATCAATTCCCGTGCATACTCTCCAGCAACCGATTCCTTTTCCCGCTTGGCGGTGGCAGAAAGGAGAGGAGATCCACATTTTTGGTTGAAGAATGATGAATTTCTTTCTTTTTCTTCTTATGCTCACCAATAACACCGAGTGTACTGAGCGGGACATTTTTGGTAGACCAGAGAGCAGAAAAACTCTGAGGCAGAGCCGAAGAGCGTTCTTGTGCAAAAGCTCCACTATGAACAGACAAAACGAGTACCAAAGCGATGCTCCATTTATTCATGACAAATCTCCATTTGACCTCCTTCCGGGAGGCTTCGGCGGAAACGATCTGTCTCCGAAAACTAACAATAAAATTTATTATTCTCAGTTCTCGAAAACAGATATCCACAATGTAGATTTACACTATAACGAAGAGGGAATCTGCCTACTAAAGAAACAATGATAACTTATTATAAGTTTCAAACTGTTCACAGAGTAAACATATGAATCTTCGTTGTGATATTTTAAAGAACAATTTCGCAAAGCGAATAATTTTATCTTCTTTTTAATATTTGACACAATCACACAGTGACTTGTATCTATTTTTACATCTATGTCAAGTTAATTTAATGCAAAACTAGCAACCATTCAACAATTAATTAGTAGAACAATTATAATTGATTAATTTCTATTCTATTGATCCAACCCTCTCCTCAAACCGCTCCAAAAACCTAAACCGAATATCATCCAAATCCTGATCAAATGGATACTCGATCATCCGCTGAATCTCGATTAACGAGGCTAATAAAAATGCTACTACTCCAGCAGTAAATACTCCAAAATATCCCAAAGTTGCAAACTCCGGAGCTAAAATGAAAACTGAAATAATCAATGCAAATCTTAAAAAATATCGAATCACACGAGGAGTTCTGTGCTCCTTGATCATGAGGAGTTTTTCAAATGCCCAATAAATCTGTGCCATATATTGGTGTAATCGAGATACTTCCGGAGATTTAAATCCTTTTTTTCGTAAAATCTCACTCGAATCCTCCAGCCCTTTCATTTGTTTGTCTACTGCTTTCAATTTTGTTTCACTCTTTTTCTCATCCATTTCCAAGAGAAAATCAGCCATAGATCTCTGCACATTCATTAATTTTCTTAAAATTAATTCCTCATTCTTTTTTCCGATATTTTGCGCTAAAACGATCTGCCAAAAACTCATGATATTTGCTTTTATAATTGCTATTTCATCAAAAACTTTAAACCGACGTTCATCTGCTGCGTTTAAAACTACTCCAAAACAGAAGAAAATTCCTATAAAAAACACTGAAGCCACAACTGGCATATCTAATTTATAACCATTTTGTAAGCAATAATACGTAGCCCATGATGCCAAAATCGGCAAAATGTATACTTGTGGTGATTTCAGATACTTGAGAAATTTAAACATCCCTTTATTATAGCACAAAATAAAATCCATGAAAAGACTTTTACGTGATTTTTTTGCACAACCAACATTAAATGTCGCCCAAGAATTGCTCGGTAAAAAACTTCATTTCAGAGATAAATTCGGAATCATTACTGAGACAGAAGCTTATATTGGACAAAATGATCCTGCTTGTCATGCTACACGAGGCATGACACCACGCAACAAAGTAATGTTTGGCCCCCCAGGACATGCCTACGTGTATTTCATTTATGGCATGTATTTCTGTCTTAATTTTGTTACCGAATCTGAAGGATTTCCGGCTGCAGTCCTTATTCGTGGTGTACAAACAGATGAAAAACATCTCAATGGTCCTGGAAAACTCTGTCGAGATCTAGAAATTACGAAAGATGAAAATAGTCATGATATATGCCAATCAGATTATTTTTTTGTAACAGAGACAGAAATAAAACCGAAGTTTGAAACGACTCCAAGGATCGGTATAAAAGCAGGAACGAGCAGTTTGTGGAGGTTTGTTATGATTACCTAACGGTCCATTTTGCTCTCTAGAATTTGTGCCCGATCATCATTTACTTTCCCGATAAAAGCTTCATAAGCCCTAATAATTCCTTCATCAGTATCTGATTTGAAAAATATAGCATAAGATGGAGGATCCAATTTAAATAATTTTTCTAAATCCTTCTTAGTAGGTTCTAATAAATCATATTCTCCAGATTGAATTGCACAAGTCTCAACCTTTGACTGCAAACATACATTCTCAGTTGAAGCTTTGTTGTTCCCCATCAATCCCTCAAAAACACCTGCTCTGATACCACTCATATGCATATCCAACATAAATCTTTCATAATCCGGCAAATTAGCTTCATTATTTTTTGTTCTAACTCCAATTAGTACTACTCCGTCTTTTTTTAAACAATCCAAAAGCAAGCTTACTGTTTCACTTCTTACCTCTATTCCTTTTAATACAATAGTTTCTGCCTCTTGAGAATCAATCTTGATTTGAATTCCAGATCCTATTCCGAGAGACTCTAGTGCCCCCGTATGTCCGTTTAATCTAAAGCACTCCTTTCCGGTAGGAGAGTCTTGGGAAGGAAATTCCACACAGGAAATTCCCTCAACCGTGCAATTAATTGCTGGTGAGTTCATTTTTTTAATTGTTCTGTCTATTTATATCACATATACAGAAAAGTCAAATTATTTTTCGAGAAAATGAAATATTTTCAATCTTACACAAATGATTAATGGTTAAATGATAATTGATAAATACTTTTAGCTCTGCATCCCCCACCCTCGATAAAAAACCAAATAATTAAACCCAAACAATGCAATAAAAATCCCTCCTGCAACGGCAAAATCTAATACTGGATTCAGATCACTCACTCCAAAAAAAGCCCATCTCGCTCCATCTACAAAATATAAAAAAGGGTTTATCATCGAGATTAATTGTGCTTTTTCTGGAAGCATATTGATCGAATAAAAAGTCCCTCCCAAAAAACCCATTGGGGTGATAATAAATGTCGTAACCCCTGAAATCTGATCAAAAGTTTGTCCAAAAATACCCACTAATGCCCCCAACATAGAAAATATCCCGATAGATAAAATAAACATCAAAACTAATGCCCCCAAATGAACTGGAAATACTTGGTCCGTAAAAAAGCCCGCCACAATAAAAATGATCACAGATACTAATATTCCTCGAATAAGTCCTCCAAAAAGAAAACCCAGTGTTTTCTCTAAAGCAGATAAAGGAGGAAATAATAAGTCTGTAATCGATCCCTGATACTTTGAAATGATTATAGAACTCGAAGGGTTCGCAAATGAATTAGTTACTGCTTGCAACATCGCAAGTCCTGGAACTATGTAGGCTAGATAAGATATCCCATCAATTTCAGCAATTCGAGAACTCAGTGCTCCACCGAAAACTGCAAAATACAGAATTGCAATCATTACTGGAGAAAATATCGTCTGTACCCATACTTTTAGGAAGCGATGGGTTTCTTTTTTTGTAAGGGTGAAGAGTCGGATAGAATTCATATGATTTATAATCAGTATATAGTATTAAATACACAGTACTTCATAGATTTATACTCCGCCGCTTTTGAATTTTGGAACGGATCTTCCAATACCAAAACATCAATTAAGTTGATCAGAAAGCCAAAAAGGCGTTTTTTTTACCCCACTTTGTTATCACTAAAATTTAATATTTTTCACTTTTTTTTGACAAATCTATTCAAATCAACCAAGATCGCTATATGTATAGTTTAATTCCATGTAGAACAAGTTAACTGTTTTAACTCTTTTGGTTGACACGGACATAAAATGGGGCCCCCTCGTTTGCCAAAGG
>CAZQFO010000073.1:0-8835 GCA_964592695.1 uncultured Candidatus Peribacteria bacterium | reverse complement strand
AGAAACGAAAAATGGAGACCAGTTTTAATACATTGAAACCTGACACATTATATGACAATATAAATTTAGCAGATTTTCGAACTCATACTACACATTGTCAATATTTGAATTAGACCAGATTGTTATAATATGTACATGAAATTTAATATAACACATTGGCATCAGGAGACCAAAATAACAGAGCATCAGGAACGTGAAATCTATGATTTATTATCCTGGAAAACCACCCCTTGTTTTATCACTCCGGGAAGAACCGCTTGGCACAACCTAAAAGAAAGAATAACTCTCAACGGTATTCCATATTCAGCATTGAAGCTCAAAGGTATTGGTGTCTGGAATCCTGATCATTTGCGAAAGTCCAGTCGAATGCAAAAAGAAAAGACCTATAATCAACCTCATCCACCAACAAATATAAAGTATGAATCCGGACGTCAAGTGAAGCATTTTGGGTTTTCTAAAAATGGTGATTATCTAAATATAACAAGCAAAGTCACTCCTTTTGGTGGAATTGAACATCATCGAGCTGTGCAGGAATATGAAATAGCACTTCATCTACACAATAATCAGGTTTCGGTGACGCCTCCATTGCTGGTGATTGAATATCCTGATAGTTTTTTTGGGGAAAATACAATGGGCGCAGTGGTGTCACTTGTCGAAGAAAGTATTCCATATCGACTAGATAGAATCTTTCAGGGAAATCAAGAAGATGTAAATTATTGGAAATTTTATAAAAATTTATTGGATGATTTAATGATTTTTCCCAATAAGACACTTGAGGCACAGAAGGCAAAAACCCTGCAAAAAGTTATGGAAAAAATTGGATCAGAATTGTTTAAATTCTCTTTTTGTGGGGCGTTCAGACATTCAGGAGGATTAGATAATTTTTATTACTGTTTTCGGACTCATCAGGTAGTTTTTACGGATCTTGATTCCTCTTTGTTTCTTACGAGAATAAATGAAAAAAATAGACCACTAGAGATTTTGAGAGATTTAATTAGCGTTATGCATAAATTTTTACATCATCTATCTGCTCTAGTAAATAAATCTTCGTCTGATGTTATTAGGGAGTTGAGAAAAAATGATCCTGTTTATGCTCTTTTGAGGGCTTATTTCAGGGATGTTTCATTTATCGAATTGCAGTATTTGTCTGATATTCTCTGGGATTATTTTGAGGATACTCCTCCTCATATATGGCGTAGTTATCATTTAACTGGAGAAAAAGACATGTTTTATATTTTTTGTTTGATAATTCTTTTGCCGCTGTATTCAAAAACTGACTTGCAAAAAAAATATCCTAATTCGTGGAAAAAAATGGACTTGATTTGTAAATCAAAAAAGTCTCTGGGGGAACGATATGGGGAATTGGATTTTTTGTTAAAAAAATATGAAAAACTGAATAATTGATAATTCTCATCAAACTTATATCATTGCTTTGCATGGCGTTTTCTGTTATAAACAATTCCCAAAATCCGACTTTTTTTCAGCGTGCATCAGAGATGCGCGGTTTATATTACCGCAAAGCTCTGGGACTCCAGTGGCACATAACCAATAATTGTAATTGGCGGTGTACACATTGTTACCATGAAACATACCAGGGAGAACAACCAAATCTGGAAATGATGAAAGATATCTTTCATCAATTTTTAGAATTAAAAGAAAAATGCGGTTTTGGTAAAAAAAAATCAGGGTTTAAATTAACGGGAGGAGAACCCTTTGTTCACCCTGATTTGTTGCCGTTTCTAGAATATATTGCTCCATTTTCAGGAGAAATTCGAACAGGAATATTAACAAATGGATCATTATTAACAGATGAAATATTAGAATTTTTGACCCAAAAATGTGCTGTAAGTCGAATGCAGATTAGTATTGAAGGTGACCAGACAGAAAATGATGCCGTTCGTGGAAAAGGATCTTTTGATTCAATATTAAAGGCCGTATCTCTTTTGAAAAAATATAATATTTCGGTTCATTTGGGGTGTACTATATCAAAACAAAATTATAAAAGTATTTGGAATCTATTGGATCTCCTCATCGTTTATGATATTCCAATTTTATTGAGACTTTTGGTGCCTATCGGGCAGAGTGCTTCAGATATTGAAAACATGGTTCCCAAAAAAGAACTTCAGAATTTTCACAAAAAAGTTCGTGCCATGAACAATAAATATCATTTACAGTTTACCGAAAGTCGGGCGGGAAGAAGTCCTGATCTAAAAAAAATGTTTCGTGTTTATTGTATGAGTGGAATTGAGGCTATTGATTACGATGGCCCGGTTCATTCTTGTGGAGCGAGATGGCATAATGGAATCACCATATTACCAAATATGGATGTTTTGGCATGTCGCCTCTTGCCTCAGTATGTATTGGGAAATCTCAAGAAGGATTCTCTGGAAAACATTTTTAATGGACCGAAATATGATGAACTTACTCGATTTGATGAAGTTGACCTAGAGTGTAAAAATTGTAGAGTGGTTGATAGGTGTTTTGGGGGAGCTATGTGCATGTCAAAAGCGGTTAATAATAACCTTTATTCCAAGGATCCACAATGTTGGAAATAGTAGTGTCATAATAATCATGAAAAAGATCTGTTTTTGTTTTTTTAATCATGCCAGTTCTCCATACACTCCTCTGGATCTGGGATACACAAAAGCCTACATTCTAAAGAAGTATCCAAAAGCTTCTGTTGAAATCCTTCAAATAAATGTTTGTCGTGATATGGATATATTCTTGAAAGAAGCTTATTATTTATCTTCTTTTGGGGCTGATGATTTTGTGTTTTTTCTTGATAATGTATTGTGGAGTGCTATGTATTATTGGGAGGCTGCTCTTTTTTTGATTCAAAAGCTAAAGCAATTGAAACCAGATATTCATATCGGATTGCAGAGTTATAAGATCAAGGAGGATATGGCGAAAGGTATTTTTGAGCAACATGAGATTATTGAATACATTCTTCGTGGAGAACCAGAAAGAGCTTTTTGTGATTATGTAAAAACGGAGAATAAGGAACTTATTCCAGGGTTTGTTTTTCGAAAAAATGGGAAAATAATAATGAACCAGGAAGCTGATGTGTTAAAAGATTTGGATACACTTCCATCACCCTATCAATCGGGAATATTAAATGCCTATTTAGATCCACCTGGTTATCATTTTTATTTTATGACAACATCGAGAGGTTGCCCTTTTCGTTGTTTGTATTGTTTTCGTAGTGTAAAGTTTTCCAGAGTTCGGACGTTTTCTATTGAGCGAGTTTTAGATGAGATTGATTACCTGGCGAATAAAAAAGTCCTGAGTGTTTTTATGTTAGATGATTGTTTTGTGGTGTCACACGAGCGATTTTTTCAGATGACGGAAGCTTACAGGCTTCGATTTGCCAAAAGAAAGGACCTGCCTGAAATTAAAATAATGTGTCGTCCAGAGTTTTTGGATGTAGGAGTCATCCAAAGATTACCAATGATGAAAATTAGATTTGTTCAGTTGGGATTGCAATCTATAAATCCAAAAACAAACAATCTTATGGGGAGAGGGATTGATATGAAAAAATTTAAACAGATCGTTTGTTTGCTCAAACGAGAAAACATAAAAGTGCATTTGGATGTTATTATTGGGTTACCCGGTGATAATATGGATACCTGCAAAAAAACCTTAGATTTTGCAATAAAGCTGCGTCCTTTTTCTCTGCAGGTAAAACAGCTTTACCAAAATCCAAATACGGCATTTGATATGGATCCCCATAAATATGGGATTAAGGTGGAAAATAAAAAACAGATGTTTCATGTGCCATTGGTGACGGAAACAAATACTTTTTCTAATTCCGACATTCGATTGGTTTCGGGGTATGCGAGTATTTTGCGAAATAAACATCCAGAAATAAAAATGAAGATTCTTACCCAATTTCATCGAATTGATGATTTTGGATAATTTATTTGCGTTTAAAAAAATATAATATTAGAATTTCTCTGTTAATAAAAATGTCATGTCTGATGATCCGCAAGTTGTTTTTCAGCAAATACGCCAGCTTAAACTCAGGCAGGATGATCTAAAACGTGAAATTGTGGAAGTTGAAGATGGCGGAATGAAAGCGGTTTTAAATGGAGAACAACAGTTTTTGGAGTTAGATGTTCCAGGGATCTCAAAAGAAAAAACTCAGATTTTAAAGAAACTCCTAAATGAAGGTCTATCGAAGGTTCAGGTAAAAATCATGAGTCCAATAAAAAAAATGGTATCATAGTATTCTGAGGATATCTTACTTGTTATTTAATAAAAATGAAAACACAAATTGAAAAAAAACAGGTTCGGCATATTGCCTTATACTCTTTTTTGGCATCTCTGCCTATTTCGGTGGGGGCTACTTTTGTAGCAGCTGGCAACACTGTCCAATGGGCAAAACTTCAGCGTATGTTGGAAGTTGAGCAGATATATGCTCAAGAGGATGATACTGAGGTAGAAACGGGGAATTTTGATGGGGATGTCTCTGCCACTTCTACTGTACCTATTGGCATGATTACTTATTCAGGTGTACCTGGTGTTTGGACAAATGCAACGACAGAAACCGTGACCGTTATCGAAGTGTTGCCGTCGGCTGGAGACAGCGGGGATTCAGGGGATAGTGGATGATAAAAAAAATATAAAAATGATTACCAGCTTTTTTTATCGGCTTACGGGGGGCGTTTTTTGTCTGTTGATGATTTTGGGGTTAATAAATACAAAATCTGTACTGGCACAAAATGATCCTAATTATGATCTTAAGCTTCAGTGTTATGAAGTGATGCAAGAAGGCGCGTTTAAGGAGCTGGGATATCAGGTGCCAGAATCTTATGATGTATTTCTCAGTAAGGCCAGGAAAATTGACTCTAAGCATACTTCGTTTGCAACACATATAACGGAGCCTTTGTTTCGGTTTGAGCAGTATCGGCACGGAAGGAAGTTATTTAAACCGGGAGATAATGAGCGATTGTATGATATGATTGAAATGAAGCCGGATGCTCCGTCGGTTCGTTTTCAGGAGTTTGAGGTGAATTTTCTTTCTTCTTATGATCCGAAATCAGATCGTGAGTATCTGGAGTATTGTGGAGTACGAATCATTGAGCAGGAGAACAAGGCGAATCCCTTATTTGGAATTTCTCAGGACGAATTTGGGATGATGGACATGGCTGTTTATCATTATTTAAATGATCTTTCTCGCGAAGGATCACGTTTTAAAGTAGCACATAAGACGAGAAATATTCGATCGACTGATATGTCCCAGATTGGAACGTGGAAAACTTTTACTGTTTATCCTAAAACAGAAGGAAATGATTTTTATAATCTCTATGAAATGTCCTACTATCTCAAAGAGCTCTTTGATCAGCGGCAGCATGAGATAAACTTTCAGGTGAGAAATGGAGATTTTCATGTCGTTCAAGCTGCTGATCCTCAAAAAAATATTCCGGAAATAAAAGAAGACAAGAGATCGGGAATCCGTTTAATAAACGGGGTGGTTTCCTCTCTGGATCAGTTGCGTGCCACAAACACTTGGTTTCAACAGCGGTTGATTCTAACCGGTAAAAACATCGCTCCGTATCTAAGTATGGCGATTTATGAAGATGAAGAACAGCGAGAGACTTGGCGGGATTTTCAAAACGGACTTATTTCGAAACCCAATATTAATTCACCAAAAGAAGCTCCAGCGTTGCCTCATATTCAAGAAATATTAAATGGAACACAAGATTCAATGGAAGATTTGATTATGAGCGGAGGGGAGTGTTTTACTAATAAACAACGAAAAAATTTCGAAAAAGATATTCAGGCGCTTGATGAAAAATATGGCATCCAAAAGACTGAAATTGAGGAATTTCCGGGGCAGCGGTACAAATGGCCGGAAATAAATCTGCAGAGAGGTATGACACTGAAAACAGAGACGTTTAATCAGTACACAAAGGATAGATGGGATATCGAAAAAAAGTTTCGTGATAATCTTAAAAAATGTTTGTCTGAATCTCAAGGAGTCAAGGGATGTAAGCTGACACCAGAAGAAATAGAACGCATGAATGAACAGACAGCTCGATATGAAAAGAATATAAAATTGATAAGGGGGTATGGTATGGAGACCTCAGAGAAAAATGAAAAAATATCGATCCTTATGAAGAAATATAAGAAATCTATAGAAAGTATTACCTCCAAGTGTTCGAAATTTTTACAAAGAAAAGCAGAAGAAGAGGCTTTGGCAAAACAGTTTCGAAAATCCCTTATAAAGGGGGTATTAATTAGTCTTCCTATTGTGTTTGCGTTGATCTTTGGGGGGTGGTATATGATATATAGAAAAAGAAGGGAGTCCTGATTAATCTTCAAGAGTGCCATAGCCGAAAGGTAATTTCATATATGATTTGTTAGAAGCTGGAGCTTCTTGGGCAAGTGCGTTCCCCAAGCAGGAGCTTGGGAACGAGGGGAAAAGAGGATTGGTGTGTCGTTTTGAGGAGAAAAAAACAGTATCCTCCCAAAATTCCAATGTAAATCCTAAAAATCCAATTTCTTCATCCAGTGTTTATGCAGTTTCCCGCATTTCATGTGAAGGCGTTACACTGAAATTTTGGGAGGATACAAAAAACATGTATACAAGAAAAGAAGTTAGGCAGTATCTGAATACCCTACAAAACGATAAAAATTATTCGTTTCGAAAGATACGTCATGTTGAATTTAAGCCGACTTATCGATCAAATTTTGTTGGAAAAAATGACCCGTTTTGGTATCGTTTAGAGATGTTTTCGGATGATCTCAAGTGGAATGATTTTGTGTTTGCAATCGACCGGTTTCGAACATCCGGCGGTCTCGATATGGTGACTTTTACAGGGGGGGAACCTACTCTCTGGGGCGGTTTGGAGAGGGCCTTGGGGTATTGTCACCAGTATGATTTGATAACAGCCATGACCATAAATGGTACACAGATCCCCAAAGTATTTCCGTGTAGACTAAAAATTAACCTTAAGGCTTATTTTGAAGGGAGTATTTCTATGAGGAAGATTATTCGAGAAAATATAAAAAAACTGCCCGATAAGATGGGGTTTTTGTATTTTTTTTCAGAGGAGGATAGTCCTGATATTATTCAGCAAGCAGTGCAGTTTGCAAAAGCAAAATCCGGTTATGTTTATTTTGCTCCGGAGTTTCAGACCGATCAAATTCTCAGCGGTAAATACACGGAAGATTTTCCGGGATACAAGCCTTCGGTAAGACTAAAAAAATTATGGTTATACGCTGCTGAACTAGTTCAGCAAGAACTTGGAAAACAATTGAGATTTGATTGGGCGGTGCCTCGGTCTTTGTTTAGCACTGAAGAGATAAAGAAGATGAAATGCATTTCCAGGTTTTGTGGGAATTGCGATTTTTGTCCGGTTGGCAGGTTTTTAATCAATCCAGATGGACAGACTATTTATCCGTGTCCTTTTTTGGAAATAGGTGCGGATATATCCGATTATTACGGGAGTATGGAGTTTTATGAAAAACAATTTTTAGACAAGAAAAAAGGAATTGATATGTCTTATGGAGGATGCGCAGGGATGAAAGTTCTTGCTAAAAATCGTAAGAAGGTTTAGGATTTAGTTGTACAAATTTGTTGTTTAGTAGATAAAAAAATAAATGAAAAAATTAATTGTTGGTATCGGTGTATCCTTGTGTGTGTTTTTTGTGGGAGTTGCTTTTGTATTGGCACAGGACGTACCGGATCCTAATACAGGATGGGATGGAAAGACTGTTGGATTGGGAGTAGGCGAGTATTCTCTAATTCTGCCAGTGGGGATACATACTCATAGAACATCTATCGTGTCTACTTCGTCAGCCAGTATCCCAGTAGAAGGAATTATGACATATAGATATGATCCCTATACTCCAAAATGTGACACTATCATATCGCCTGATTACTGGACAAATGATGATGTAAGAGCGTATACAAATTGGGTTAATTGTGATGATAGATGTTCGGTTGGAGAAGAGGCCTGTGATGGATATTTTGAGAAGACTCTTTCTGGGTGTAATCCAAAAAGTTTTACAGAGAAAATAATACAGAATAATGGAATCCGTGTTAGCGTTGAAGCGGCCGATATGGTAGGGCATAAAGCAACTTGTTCTGAAAATTCCACTCCATCGAAGATTGATCGAAAAAAACCGATTTTAGGTAGTATAAGATTACATCATTTTGCGTTAGAATTGTCAAAAGAATCAATTTCAAATGATGCGGATGTGCCAACAAAATATCGGGCAAATCATGGTGCCCTTAATCTTTTGATTAATCTTTTTGATTCCTTTGCAGGAACTGATGATTCAGGTTCCCAAAGTGGGAAATCAGGGATAAATTTTGATGATGTAGCTGTCGGTACGCTAAAGGCTTCAAAAGAAGCGCTAAACGCTCAAATATTACAGATTAACAAAGAAATTAAAAGAATTGGAGACGAAATTAAACTTCGTGCTGAGGATATCCGAGATAACAAGATCTTGCGATATGCAGAGAAAGTCGCAGAAATTAAGACCCTAGATCAGCAATATATAGAAAATTCAAATCTGATCATGGAGGCCGAAAATTATGTTCCAGATAGAGAGGCCCAAATAGCACTTTTAAATGGACAGATTGAGCTTCGTAAAAATCGAAAAACAAAACTCGAGGGCAATACAGAGCTCTCCGTTCCAGATGCAGATGGAATAAATCTATTAAATGAGAGTATTAGTGCAAAAAACAAAGAAATTACTGGGTATAAAAACTCGATAAGTATTTTGGAAAATCAGATTCTGGACCTAGAAGATCAGATGGTTTCAAATGCAGCCAAATACGATTCTATGCTCGCCCCATTTATCGACACGCCGGACATCCTAAGT
>CAZQFO010000072.1:0-8835 GCA_964592695.1 uncultured Candidatus Peribacteria bacterium | reverse complement strand
ACAGAATAACATATTCATAAACATTCTACCCATTCATTTTTCCAAAGAGCCATTTATTTCCACTTTTCCATGCCATTTAAGTATTTTCCACATACTCATGAAAGTGTTTTTATCTATATCCTTTTTTCCTTTTATAAAATCCTCCATATCTTTTATCAAATCACGATACAAGTCTTTTTCTAAATCGTTAAGACTAGATTTTCTTAAAGGAAATTTATTTGGATTTTCTGATGATTTCTGCCTGTTTTTCATTTTTTTAATAATTCCCACCATTATAACACTTATTCTAGATACTTGCAATATTTTTAAGGGTGAGTGCTCACTGTGGTAAGAAATGTACATATGAAAAGGATAGATGAGATTTCGACATCTGCAAGAATGTGCCAATAAAGTATAAGTGCATTGTCGGAAGCCGCTTTTCCCGGGGGTTCGACTCGCTATGCTCGCTCACCCCCGTGAAGCGGCAAAAAAACAATCTCGTAGTTTTGCGCAATATTATGGGAAAAAATACCCCAGTGAGTTTTTACTTTTAACAGTATATATTTGTATGTAAATACTTACTGATGGGTGTAATTGGAGGTTTTGATGTGAAGAGTTGTAAAGTATAAATACTCAAGTAAAGTTATGTTTAAATCAATAAAAATAATCCTCTTGAAAATTTAACTATCAACACTAGTATTTGATAAGTATAAAATATTAAATATGTCTAAACAACAAAAATCGCATTCAGCACACATGAACACTTCTCTTTTTGATATACAAAAAAGCCCTCTTATTATCGAGAAGGAAGCTCAACTCCTGGAGTTGGAAATACAAAAAAAGAATCTGAATACACAATTACGTAGAAAAAAAACAATACTTCAAAAATGGAAGGAGGAAATTGTTGAAATTCAAAGTCAGATGTTTGGAAAAGCAATGAAACAAATGCATGAATTTGAAAAACTAAGAAAAGACATTTTATCTTTGTGTCGCAAAATTTTAAAGTCAAAAAAAGTATCGAAAGAAGATAAAGAGGAAATAAAAAAATTCGAAGAAGATTTATCTTCTCAAAATTTTGCTCCTGAGGAAATGGAGGAAATGATGCGCCAAAGAAATAAGGAGTCTGATTCGAATGATCAAAGATTTAAATTCTTTGAAAAAATGCGGGTAGAACCCGAACACAAAGAACAACGCAGTATTCGAAAAATATTTTTACGGTTGGCTGCTCAGTTTCATCCTGATAAAGCTCGAACAGACAAAGAGAAAGAACTCTGTCACTCACTTATGAAATCCATAAATGAAGCTTATGAAAAACATGATGTCGAAGCGCTTCTCAATATTGAAGCTGAATATGGAGATGTTGAAGCTTTTTCAATTACTATAAATATTCCGGATGAGACAGACCATCTCCAGAAATTAGAGAAAGACATTGAAAGAATAGGTCAAGAAGTTGGATTCCTTAAAAATCAGTTAGAACGTGTAGGTCAGGAATTTTCGAGTGTCAAAAAATCCGAACCTGGAAAAATGCTACAAAAAAAGAAAAAAGCCGAAAAACAGGGAAAAGATGGATATAAAACCCTTATGGAAGATATAGAAATGGGATATCAACAATTGCAGGCACTGAAAAAGACCCTGGAACAATGTGCAAAAAGCGGAAAAATGCCACATATTACTGATCATATAATGGATGGTCCCATGGGAGAACTAATGGTGGATGATATGATGGAAGCCATGAAAGAAGATCTGGGAAGTGATTTTGAAGACGAAGGTATTTCCAAAGAAGTAATGCGCAAAGTAGTCAATAAAATGGGAAAAGCTATGATGAGGGGAGAAGAACCTGATATGGAAGATTTTCACGAAATGCTTATGGAGGCATTGATGGAGGATGCTTTCACTGAAGTCTACAAACCAAAACCGAAAAAGACTATTAGAAAAAAGAAAACTAAACGCAAAAAAAAGAAATAAGTCAATATCTAATAAAATCAACCTTTTCGCTATGCAAACTATATCCTGGATCCTACTCTTCACATTCTTAGCCAGCATTGGATCACTACTGATTGCTGCTAGTTTTTTGCTATTCCCCCCAGATGCTCAAAAAAAGTGTACTCCATCGCTTGTGGCATTCGCTACGGGATCCATGCTCGCATCAGCTTTTGTTGGATTGATTCCAGAGGCCATTGAAGCACTCAATGCTATCTCTCTACATTCCAAAAACGACCAACATTTATTACATTTACATGGAGAAAATCACAAAACATTAGAGATTCTCTTTACCGTCCTCGTTGGAATTTTCCTTTTCTTTTGTCTGGAGAAGTTTTTTAAAATTCATCATTGCCATAATACCGAGTGTGATTCGATGAAAAAAGAAACTGGCACTATGATTCTTATCGGAGGATCTATTCATAACTTTGTCGATGGGATTCTGATTGCCGCTAGTTTTTTAGTTTCTTTTCCATTGGGTGTCGCTACTGCTATCTCGATTTTGATACATGAAATCGCCCATGAGATTGGTGATTTTGCAATCTTGATTCATAGCGGATATTCAAAATCTAAAGCACTGTTTTATAATGCACTTTCTGGTATTACTGCGGTAATCGGGGCCGTAGTCGGATACTTGGCATTGCATGATATTGAGTATTTCATCCCGCACATCATGGCGTTGGCCGCAGCTAGTTTTATTTACATTGCTCTAGTCGACTTGTCTCCGGAACTGCACAAACGTGCGAAAACATCACATAGTATTCAACAGCTCGTGTTTATGATTGTGGGATCCGGGTGTATTGTTTTCCTTTTGCAGTATCATCAGCACTAGAGAAATATTTATCAATTGTAATTACTCCAATCCCGTACCATGAAAACAACAAGTAAATACTGTACTATCAATTATCGTTTGCAATTATTCTAGTACTCAGTAAATATTTAAAAAAATATAAATCTTTGTTCTTTTCCATTTTAATTGGTTTTAGTGGCCACTGATTTGGATTCGAATGTGTTCGAGTCCGAATATTGTGTCTTGCTAGAACCTAGAGTTTTTAATCTGTTGGTAGTAAGCACATACCAATCACCTTCCTAATAAGAATGGAGAAATATCATGAATTTCATGGCACAAGTTCAAGCCGCAAACACAACAGCTCAATTGTGTGAATTGGCGACACAAATCAAAGAAGGAAGCCAACGAGCTGATCACGAAAATGCCGTTGCCCAGAAAGCATGGGACAATTTCATGAGTGATATAGCCAATGGAAAAACGAGAAAACAAGGAGCAGATAATAATTCGAACTTGAATCCATTTACCCGGATTCTTTCGTTCGTCAAAAAACTATGGTACTCCCTCATGCTTCATAAAAAAAAGAATGATCACAATGATGCTGATTGGGATGATCTGCACAAAGCCTTTTCGTTTAACACCGGCCGTAATGCTTTTGTACGCGTTTTCACTTCTCATAACATTGAATACGGTATGATGAACCTTGAATTTTCCATCTCCTTTATGGAAAAAGTCTGTCCGGCAGAAAATGAAGAGGAAGTTATTTCGCTCATTATCGAAGGTACTCGTCCTTTCTTGCACATGAGGGACGACACCTCCATGGAAAAGCTTAAACAAATAGCGATGTTTTTGACCTATCACATCCCAAGAGACCAACGTCTTCTTTGGGAAAAAGATCTCATCAAGAGAAGTCTCCCTTTTCTCAAAAATATGGAAGCTGCTCTGGAATTTGTAAATGATACTCTGCAAACAGCATCGGCTAAAAATGGTTTCCTGGCAGCGTTTTTTTGTACCTCTTTTCCAGTCCCTGATGGATCTTCGCGTTTTGCAGAATGGAAAAAATTGAGATTTGAATTACAAAAAGATTGCGAAGCGTCCCAACTTGGAGGGGAAAAAGGCTCGGATGATATTGCCAATAGAAAAATGCAGGATCATTTTTGGGCTCACCTTCTTCCTTCTGGGGGGGCTCTTTCTGAATTTATAGAAGGAAAACCCCTGTCATTTTTGCATCCATTGGCAATTTTTGCCACGGATCATGCGACATCTTTGGATATCATCACTGAAAGAGGACGCATTAGTACCGGTGAACAAGTTATTACAGCCGTGCTGCCTCAGATTAAGAATGCAGAAGATGCGGTACAATTTTCCGAAATGTTTGGCATGGTACAACTCCGTCACCAATTCCTCAGTGAATACGTAAGCCGACGAGAATCCATCTCAGAGGCAGAAGTCTGGAGAGTGAGGGACGGCATTGTTTGCAAGGAATTTGGAGGTATGGATATCGTCCATGCCGTTCACCAAAAGGCTCAAGATTCCGGGTGGAGTTTAGATATAGATCTGTTTCAACAACCTACTATAAATGCGGTTAAAGTTGATCTGGTAGACGGAAAACCGGTATGCGCCCCATTTTATCTGGTGGATGGACCGGAAAGTTTTCGTCAGATTCTACAAAGGGCGAAGTGTGAGAACAGTTTGGATAAGTTACATTTCAATGGAAAACATTCATTGCAAGACGTTCTAAACGATCCGGAGGGCATAGGTTTTCCACTTGAGTCGCTGGATGTCTTGAGAGAGTTTGTTGGTCCCCAACCGGCAGTATAGGAAAGCAGGACGCACGGATGTGTGAAGAAGGTTCTCTTCAAAAGATTAGCCTTTTTCCCGAATTTTTGTGCGATATTTTGGATCTATGAATAGATTCGGAATATCGCATTTTTTTCTATGACAAAAGGACTAGCAAAAACTAAGGGTTCTAGCAGGAAATAAGATACGTACTATGAAATTTAGAACTTCTGCCAATATGCAATTTCCTCATCATTTTTCTCATTATCCACCATCGAAAATTCCAAATTCTGTAACCGTTCATTTGCCTCCTTCAACTCTGATTCGACCTGTGCCCGATCTTTTTCTGTTACCACTAAAACCTTTTGTTCTAATTTATCAGTCCTCGGATCCGGACGGAGAAAATCTAATACTAATGAATCTACTGTCCATTTGAATTCAGGAGTATTCCGTGCCATCAAGTCATAAAAAACCAACTGTCGCCATAGAGATTCTCCGTGTTTAATTGTTTTTGGCTTTCCGGATTTATAATCCACAATGACGACTGACTTATTGTCATCAGAGATCTCTATTTTATCCATTTTCCCCGTCACCGAAATATCGGATATCTTTGGATTATACTTTCGAAAATTGTACTCCAACTCTACGTTGGAGCTAAATTTTGTCTGATTTTCCTTATAGTACCGAGTCAAAAGTTCTTTTCCATGATGAAGGCAGTTTTTATATTCTGCGGGATTAAGTTTTTCTCCTATGAGTGTTGTTTCAAAAACCTTAAGAAAATATGCTTCTCCCGGAAGTACTCCAGTATCTCGTAGCTGTTCTAGCAGTCGCTGCAATGCCTGATGTACAGCTATTCCCAAACTGAAATGCTTATTTTTTCGTGTTGGCATTCGCAAAAGTCGTGTATAGAGAAATTTTCGTGGACAATCTAAATAGTCCTGCAAACTCGATGCCGACCAGACATAATCAGTTACTAATTTTGATAAAATATCTTTTTCATCTCCGGTTAAAAGTGGTGTGGTCGGAGTTGCAAAAAATGTCGGAATCAATTCTTGTGCCTTAGCCTGAATCACATCAGTTGTTACAATTTCACAATGTTCTTCTGGTATCTCATGCCAAAATTGAGAAGGAAGTTTTTCTCGATCAGAAAAATCTTTTTCTGCATAACTCAATATTAAATCCTTTTTAGATCTGGTCATGGCTACGAAAAAAAGTCTTCGTTCATCTTCATTTTGATCATGATGCTGGGCAAAAAGTTCTGGCAGAGGAATCCCTGATCGGGATCTTTTATTGCCCCATACTTTATCAACTAATCCCGGAATAAAAACGATGTCAAATTCCATTCCCTTGGATTTATGTGCGGTCATTACTTGAACTGCTTGAGCATCAGATGGGGGAGAATCTGGAAAGATAGGGATATTTAGTTCGATATGGAGATCAATAATTTTGAGTACTTCCTGAAGTGGATTAAAATGAGGATTTGTTTGATGCAGTGTCGAAACCTGCTTTGTCATCCAATCAAATAATTTTTGAATTTTTAAAAGATCATTAATCCGATTTGTGTTTCCTTTGTGTAAGATGAAATCTGCTAGTCCAGATTCATAAAACAAATTTTCAGCAATTCGTGCCGGATGTTGGTGGTGATACGCTTTGTGCCCTTTTACAAATATTTTAAAAATTTTTGATATTTGACTTTCAGGCTCTGTTTCCATTCCCGGTAATTGAACAGCATTTTTTGGAATTTTTTCTTTTGATGCTTCTTCATTTCGACATCGATCATTGAGTATTTTTAAAACATTTTTTCGACCATTGTTAGTAACAATTGTAAGATCGAAGATTTCGTGAGATGAAATATCCAGAAATGGTGCATGTAAAAAATCGAAAAATTCATAATCCAATGATGGATCATCAAATATTCTCAACATTTGAATCAGATATTTCACGTTTTGGTCTTCGAGAATATTTTCAGCTACCTTTGTCCGAGTCGTAATTCCAAACTTCTGTAGATGTTCCGCTACTTCTTTGACTTCTTTATTTTCACGAACGAGTATAGCCATCTGATCCAGGGACGTGCCTGATTTTATTGCTGCTTGAATTCGTTCGGCGATGAATATGAGCTCAGAAAACCGTGATGGAAAAATAGCCTTCTCAATTTTTCCTTCAAATTCCTTATTGACTCCGGATGAAGTCAATACTTTTTCCACATCAATTCGTTCTTTATTATTTCCTACTACGGTGAAGGCCGCATCGAGAATTTTTTGGGCTGAGCGATAGTTTTTTGTGAGAGAAATAGTCTGAGTATCCGGGAAGTTTTCTCGAAACTCTACAATATTTTCTAAACTAGCCCCCTGAAATCTATAAATTGACTGATCATCATCTCCCACGGCAAAAATATTGGGAGCATCGTCAAAATCAGCAAGATGCCAAATAATCTGATTTTGTGCTGAGTTTGTATCTTGATATTCGTCCACAAGGATAAACTGATACTTTTCTTGTAGATCAGATTTTAAAGATTCATTTGTTCCCAGTGCTTCAACTACAAATCGAATCTGATCATCAAAATCGATGGATCCTGTTTCGTTCATTTTTAATTCATAGATCTTCCAGATTTCTACGAACTCATACATTTTGGCAATCCGATCATCAATCTTTTGGCGACTAGCGGATTTCATTTCTCCCTTTTTTCCATATTTGCAATCTCGTTTATAAAAATTATCCGGATCGGATTCCATATGTTCTTTCTCTTTTGGAATGAGGTCAAGAAATTTTTCCTGAGAAATGTTTTCCCGTTTCATGGTTGAAAGTGCGGAAAGAAAAGGTCGTTGCCAAAGATAGTTATCTCCAAAAGGCTTGAGGTTTTTCCAGGATTTGGAATCGATTATTTTTCGGAAGATGAGAGCTTGCTGGAGTTCGTCAGCAAGTCCCCCTTGTTCATCATCCTGAAGGCGAGAATGGCCATTCTCGCCTTCGGATTGCATCAAACTTGCAAACAATTCCGGATAATCCATAATGACTTTTTGGCAAAAGGCATGGAAAGTGCAAATTTGTACTTTGTATGCATCTGGACCGATCCATCGCTGGAGTCGATTTCGCATCTCGATAGCTCCGCTGTCAGTGAAGGTGAGACAGAGAATATTTCCCGGATCCGTATCTGTTTCCTGGAGAATATTTGCAATACGTGCGGTCAACATCTGAGTCTTTCCTGTCCCTGGTCCAGCAATGACCAAAACTGTACCAAAAATTTGTTCAACAGCTCTGCGTTGTTCTGGGTTTAGTTGGTTGAGGGTAGATTGGAGGTTTGGGTTAATGTGCATAGTATAAATAATATTGATATTCTCCTAGAAACTTACAGAATATCAAAAAATGTATCAATCAAAAATACTAATATCCACATACAATAAATTACACTGCTTAAATATTCTATCGGATTTTTTGCAAAAAAACAGGAGTATTTACTGCCGAGCACTTAAAAAGAAAGTATCACTAAAAAAACTTCCTGAAGTATTCCTTCAAAGAAAAAATGCTAAACATAGACTACAACGTTTCTTTGTAGCTATTGATATTTTAAAACATGAAAAAATAGTATCCTCCCAAAATTTCAGTGTAACGCCTTCACATGAAATGCGGGAAACTGCATAAACACTGGATGAAGAAATTGGATTTTTAGGATTTACATTGGAATTTTGGGAGGATACAAAAAATATATAAAGAAAAAAATATAAATGGATTCAAATGTTTTGAAATTATTGGATTTGATAAAAACAATACGCTTATAAAAATTCACATCCGAGAAGAAACCATAAATAAAAATAAAGTTCTCTTTTTAATTTCTGCATTCTAAAAAACTCCCTCCACTCACGCTTGGTGAGCTAGGGAGCAGGGTCGTTTCTATCATGAGGAAGGATTACCACGAAGAACCACACAATTGTACTTCGACATCAAGCTAATTATATGTGTTATTTGCACAAAAAGCAAATAAATTTTTTGAACATTAAAATTACAAAAAAAATTCCCACCTGAAACGTTTTATCAACTGAAGGAGAGGTTCCAAAACCTCGCTGTGGGAGTTTATCGATGGATACAATCAGCGATGATATGGATCATCGCCTTCAAGTCATGAAAAAACGAACTCATGACAAAAATATCTCATAATAAAATAAACCCAGATCAAATCTCCTAAACCTTCCTTCACGTACCCATCACGATATATCAACCATTATATAATGACAAATATGACATTCACACAATCATAAAGAATTGAATCTTTTGGTTTAAGGTCATTTTCGCGACAAGCTCTGTCAAGTACGATG
>CAZQFO010000071.1:0-8872 GCA_964592695.1 uncultured Candidatus Peribacteria bacterium | reverse complement strand
CCAGAAAATCGGGAAGGTGTTTTCATTCATGAAAAGCCAGACATTCTGTATCAAGGGAGCAATTGAATAGTATACATCAAATCACCACAGCCCGCTTATAGGAACAAATCACGAAAGCCCAAAAAAACCTTTGCAAAAACAAAGAAATGGCTTAATAATAAGGGTAAACAGGGTTTGCTTAATCGGAGTTTGAAACAATTTCAAAGGCTTATTTCTCAGAAATCTCTCATTAAACAAAACAGATTAGAGCCCTTATCTGTCGCCCTTAAAGCCTTTTGTGTACTACTTAATTACACCCATTCTTCCGTTCCTTTCGCTACACTCCTACGTAATAAATCACCTGCACCTGCCAAAGATAGAAACGCCCTTTGTAATCGCACATCTTCACCTATCACTTCCCCTAGAACCGTTGAAGCTTTATCACCTGCCTTTCCCAATCCTTCTACAAAGAGGGTGAACGCTTCCGAAGCGTCCGTTTTCCACATCTTAGAAAATTCTTCTGCGGATATTCCTGCAATTTTGGCAAATTCGGCTACTTTATCGCTTCCCGTAGAAACGGCTGTATTCATTTTCAAGAGGGCTTTTTGTACCGAAGTTCCCCCTGCTTCCGCTTGAATTCCTACGGAAGAAAAGGCGGTTGATATTCCAAAAATCGCCCCTGCGTTTATGTTGGCTATTTTTCCTGCCCCTGCTATTCGGTTGGTGAACTCCACAATCTCGGATTCCGTAGTAGCAAAGTTGTTTCCCAAGCCTACTACGGCAGAACCCATATTTGCAATTTCTGCTTGTGGACGTTGTAAGATTTCCGCAATTCGGGCAAAAGCCATTGCCGAATCTTCCGCCGTCAAATTGGTAGTCACGGCTAATTTCGCAATGGTATCTGTAAAATCTATGACGCTTTCTTTCGCAATTCCCAACTGCCCCCCAAGTTCGGCAATCTTGGAAAGTTCGGTTGTATCTACGGGAATTTCTAAAGCCTTTGCCCTGATTCCTTCGGCAAGTTTTGCGTATTCTTCTTCCGTTGCGTCTATGGTTTTTCGTACCCCTGCAAAAGCACTTTCAAATTCAATAGCACTATTCACCGCCTGACTTGCAACCATCCCCAAAGTTGCAACCATTGCCGTACCTGCAATCGCAAGTTCAGAATTTGAGTGTTTAGCCGTTTTGCCAAGCCCTTTCACGTTTCGTTCCACTTCGAAAACTTTTTGTGAAGCTTGGTCATCGGCTTCAATGACGAATCTTACTTTGTTTTGTGACATGAACGAGAATTTTTAATTCTCGTCTTTGCAGTGTGTTCTGGAAGGTTCAAAAGGCATATCAAACTCAGCTAGCATTGAATCTAATTTCGAAGCAACCGTTTCTCTAATACCGGATTCAAGCAATTTGATTCTTTCTATATCTTCATCGTTGCTTTCTTTTTTCTGTCTTTCTGAAAGCACTTTAGCCCTTTCTAAGACTACTATGGAAAATAATTGATGAAGGGAGTAGGGATGACCTGAACTAAATTGAAGCCCTAACTCCAAAATAATTTTGTAAAGGGTTCGTATAAAAATAGGCTCTAGTTCTGAAGGAACTTCTTGTTCACATATGTATTTTATATCTCTAATATCTGACCTTGATTTTTCGAGCGTGCTTCGGTCTATTTGTTCTACCGTAGGGTGCTTTTTTTTATAATAATTTACATTTGATAATCTCTTTTCTAGTTTTGATACTTCTTTTTCCCAACATTGTATAACGTTTGAAACTTCTAATACTGCAAAAGACCTTCGCCCCTTTACAAGCCTTTCCATAACAGGAGAAACGTCCTCTATAAAAGCTTCAAAATCAAAAGTTTGTTTTTCTGAATCGGGAGAATGGGGAACTGTTTTCATGGATATAAAATAATTTTTTCTAAAATAGTTACAAGGCGACAAAAGTCAAGTTGACCGCTGGATATTTTTATTTCTTTTTTGTTTTACATTCTCCTTACTCAACACAAGTATTGCGTCTTGATAGAACGAAACGGACATCTTCGATATATCGTGTGGTGTCCATCCAAATTCCCTACAAAGCTGAATATCAGTAAACCGATTAGCAACTTCCACTTGAAACGGGGTTTTTGGGGTGATACTTTTTCCATCAATCAATAAATCAAAGAGTTTGTTTTTTTCGATTAACTTTTTTTTTCTGAAGCAGGGGCATCAATAGATTTCCCCGTAATGGCTTCAAGTAATACTTTCAAATCTCTCATACAAAACCGTTCTAGGTTTTCTTCGGCAATAGCCATATCAATTTCCTTGTCGTCTTTTTCTTCCACGAAATTCCACGATTTAATAGAACGTAAAATAATCGCACGTCCTGCTTTTTCTGCGTCTGGGTGTGAAGCGTCTGAAGCTTTCGGAAATTCTTTAGTAATAGCCCGTTGTTCGGCTACGGTCATGTCCGTAAAAACTTCTACTTGGCTTCCTGCAAAAGAAGGAAGTTCAACTACTTTTGACGGTTTGGTGTCGGTGAATGCAATCTTGGTCATGGTGTAAAAATAAATAATAAAGACTACTTAGTAATGGGGTGGGGGGCGGTTTTTATTGAAGGAAAAAACCGCTTAGAAAAAAACCTGCCTCTAAAGTTAGGCGGTGTAAGTCGTTCCAATCTTTCCGTTTGTCACCTCGATTTTTATCGCTTGTCCGTCCGTGGTGTCATAAAAGCATTCGGCTTCTACAGTCACGGCATATAATTCATCTGTTCCGGTAGGCATTTCGTATTCCGTAAAACGCACATCGGACATCTTGATTTGAACCGTGTACTTCGCATTATTCGTATCGGTAGCAGAAACAATTTCGTTGTTCGAAATGGTTAAAACACACGCTCGTTTTGTCTGGTTCAAATACCTGTCCCTGTCCTGAACATTCTCAAAATATTTCGTGAATTTGAGTTTTGCATTTGCCCCCTTGGGAGCGATGACAGAAGGGGAGGCACGCAAAGAACCGTATCGTTCTTCCAGATTATTCTCGTAAGAAAATTCCCAATCCTCCACGTTTTCTGCCGGATTCGAAGCCGCATCCGTCAAATCGCTTCCGAATTGAAACGAAGCGTGAATAAACGAAAACACTTTTGCAGAATCAGAATACGAAGGCGTTTGTGGCGTGAGTTCCACTTTTCCTTCTTTGGCTACGGTATAGGAATTTCCAAGTGTAGCAATTTGAACCGTATTTGTAGGTGAGCCCACAATAGAAACAATCGGGTCATCTTCGTTTTGGGGAGTGTTATCAAAGATGTTCACGGTGTCATCAGTAGTCAGTCCCTCCACGGTATCCAATTCAATATCCACACTCGCTCCTGAACTTACATCTGCAACCAGGTTCGCTTTTTGGAATACTCCATGGGCTTTCAGATTGACTGCCATACTTATTAAACCATCCGAACCGGCAAGGGTGATGGAATTTACCAAAACCCCAAAAGCACGGTCAACCTGATAATTCTGACGGTTGTTTGTCGTGTCATCGATATTTCCTTTTCCCTGTTCGATAGTCAGGGCAGGGAGGGTGTTTGCAAGCGTGAGGTCATGCTTGTACACCGAGCCGTCCGTGAGGGATGAAATATCATTGGAAGAAATTCCTCCCAATACCATGTACAAAAAGTACACGCATTCGTTCACGTCCAAGTCTACGTTGTAACTTCCGTCTGTGGTTACTTTTCCCTTTACCGCATTTAGGGCGTTCCAACGGTTATTTTGTATGGGATTGTTCGCTATAATTTCTTGATTGTATGCCACGTCACCGTCTTTATAGCGGAGAAAATGAGTGGGTTTTACTGCGGTAGCTACGGTCGCTTCTTTTTTTACCGCAAGGTAGGTTTGTCTAGTGGAAGCCATGATTTAAGAAGATTTAGTAAATATAGAATTTACGCCTCTTCTAGGTGTCGAAGTGTTTTTAATCGGTTGATTCCTCCTTTTTTGAAAGAACTGTTTTGCGTCTTTTTTCTGACGTGCTTTCTTTCACGAAATTTGAATTGCGTAAAAGGATTTCGGCTTGTTCGTTGGGTACGTCCCTCACTTCGCCTGCTTCAAAGGTGGGAATTCCTGTGACGGACTGTGAGGAATTCGGAAGTATTTTTTACTTTCATGATTTGTTGGATTTAGAAAATAATCATACCCCTACGCTCTCAATTTTCTTGTTTTTGCTGATACCAAAGCCTGAAAACAGGTTTTTGAGTATTGCACAACTGCTGAAGCTTCGGAGCATACGACTAAAAATTAAGAAATAGAGGTGTCTATCGGTCACCAATCACACGGATTTTCACCGTGGTGGTGACTTCGTAGGTAGGGAAGCCCCTGTTTGTGCTGAGGGCATAGTTTACATTCGTAACCTGTGCCAGTTCGCACACCTTTTGAATGTCCAAACCTACTTTGTACGGCAGGTCGGGGTTTTTCTGAATTGTGCCACAAACCGTGTATGAAGCGGTTTCGCCGGTCAAATTCGACATTTCTACTTTTCGCATTGCGTCTTCCACGGCAAAAACTTTGTCGTTCTGAAGTCCTGACTGCCCGAAGTACGCTTTAGCGTTGTACACCAAACGGATTTCTACGTTTTGAATCTTCTCATCGTAGCGTGAGCCACGCATATTGTAATCCGTAGAAATCGGTTGTACGGCTAGCGCTGGGAGGTCACTTTCTGGGATGGTCACAGGGTCGCCAAAGAAAACTTTCCGAATGTCAGAAAGCGGTTGTCCTGCCTGTGAAACAGAATTTTCTAAAAGTTGCTTGATAGCACTGATAGATTTCTCCATCTTGAAAGTAAGTAAAAAAGTAAGAAATGCTTGTTTACTTGGAGTGTAGCGCGTTTAAATCAAAAAGAGCCAGCTATTTTTTCACAAAATAAATCTGAATTATCAAAAAAATGACTATTGAATATTACAGGAATTTTGTGCAATTGGGATAATTCGGAAGCTGCCTCTGTTTGACATTCGTCCAGAATGATTATACCTATCGGGATATTTGCTTTAGCATCAATCCATGCTTCAATTCTTTCTCCGTTTTGTTTATTTAGTGCTTCCTTCAATGAACTACATCTAAATTTTTCGTTCTCTGGATTTAATACTCGCCTTCCTTTTTTTCGAAAAGATCCAACATCTTTTGAAAACCAACTGATAGCTCCTTTAGGATTGAAAATCAAACCCAAATGAATCTTCTTTTTAGAAGGTTGGAAAATATCTCTTTTCTTTAATTTACTTACGGTAGTACATATTTCAGCGTGTTCATAAGGGCAAGATAATAAATTTCTTATACTAGATACATCCGAACTATGAGTCAGTAAATATCCTTCGTTTTCCTGCGAAACACATCCTAATGGATTTTTCTCCAATAATTTCTTTTTAATCCTTTTTAGAGTTACTTCAATTTCGTTTGCGTTAATTCCGGCTCTTTCTAATTCTATTTGATAGTTTCTAACAATATCTTCAATTTTAAAAAATATATCTAAAGGGAAAAATGAATCATCTAGTTTCTCTACCTCACGTTCAAGATTATTTAAAACTTCTATTCCCTCAAGCAATATCAATCTCTCATATTCACTTAATTCTTTCGGTGAAATGTTTTCCCTAGTTAATTTTAAAAATTCTTCAACAGCTAAATTGAAGTTGGAAGTTCGATCTTCTTCAGTTTTTTGTACCATTTTTCATTGATTATTTTCATATAAAAAGTGATTCTCTTCATCTCTTTCGTCTTTTTTTGCAATCTATCCAGTAGTATTTTTTTATTGTTCATCATATTGGGGATTCTTTGCATTGTAGCACAGATTAGCACAGAAAGCAAATTACACCTGCACCCCAAACACCCCCACATCCCTCTGAATCTTCCCCTGCAAAGACTTCACAATAGCCGAGTTAACCTCATTAGAAAGGTCAATAACCGCCCTCTTCGGCAAACTTCCACCACCCTTTTGGTGATAAATCCCATAGTCAGCATTGAAAGCCAAAACCCCAGACTTGTTCGTCACGGCTTTCGTTTTGTTATCCTGCAAATTCCCCGTCCAACGTAAAACAGAAGGATTTTTAGGCGTTTTCTTGTAATACCCCCACCTTTTTTCACGAGCAAGCTTCGTGCTTTTAGCAAGTAATTTCCACTTAGGACTTTTCTGCGTATTCATCCCTTTCTTCTGAAAAATTTCATCCGTTCGTTTTGCCACAATATCCAAAGACTCACTGAAAAATTCCTTCATATCCTGAAGATTGTCCACCAGAACCCGAAGATTCCGTGAAAGCTGTTTTTCTCCCACGACCGAAAAACTTATTTGAGCCATTTTCAATAAGAGTCATCAACACTAAAAATATTCCCTCCACTACTTGCCCCCAAAGCCACCACCGAACCTGCCGTACTTTTTGCTACTCTGGAAAACTCATTTCCGTCTGTATCAATCAATCTCAACAGATGGGATTTGTCAGTGAGGCGTTGGAGCATTGATTCACCTTCCTCAACTTTGTCATAACCGTCTTTGTTAGAATCTCCCGAATCAGCCCCATATTCTTTGATGAGCAGATACCCAGAAGCCATCAGTTCTTCTGCACGCTTCAGCATTTTTTCAGCCTGTGAGTCGGTGAATTTTGCACCACTGAATTGAGAAATATCGTATACCGAAGCCACATAAGATTTTACCACCCCATTTGCCTGGTCCAGGTAGGCTTGAATCATGCTATTGGGAATATTCAGGTTTCCATCAAACCCTGATTCTGTGCGGATACGGTCAACGGTAGAATAAGTCATGGTCTTTCTTTGTTTAGGAAATATTTGGCAAAGCCCTCACGCAAACTGGTGAGTGTCTTTTCAATGTTTACCAGGGTGGCATTGATTTCTGCAAAATGAACCTCCTGAAGGTTCGTCTTCTTTTTCAATTCCTCGATACTATCAATGTTCTTGTGAATTTCTTCCTCAAAATGATTATCCCGAATTCGTAATTCATTTACCGCATTGTCCGTATTATTGAGGCGTGCTTGGATATTGAGCGTGGAATAAATCGCAAACAAAATCACGGTGATAGCCGTTCCCAGTTGTATCTTTATCGTATTTTTAGAAATGTTTTCTTCGGTCATAGTTTCATTTTTAGTAGATAATTATTGAGGGTCTTCTTCCAACAAAGGGTCAATCCAATCGGGATTCAGTACAAATTGTCCGTTCTGATATTTATACTTTCTCCCCGTCCAGTTTTCGGGTAAATCTGAGACATCTTCATAAACCTGCAAATTCGTTTCCACATCTCCACCGTCCCCCTCGGTAAAGAATCCATCACGGAAATCAGGGAACACCAGCATTCCGTCTTCCCATTCGACATTTGTCCCATCATCAACAGCATAAATGATGATGTTCGTAGATTTTTCACAGAAGAGTTTCATGGTTTTAGTGGTAGGTATTAATAGTAGGAAGGTTGGTTTTGAGCTTGGTTGAGGAAGTAGCCGTGCCAATCGGAAGCCCTTTTCTTTCGGCTATGACTCCTGTGTTGTCATCTATTCCGTACCAAGCCCCAACGGTTAAATTGGTTCGAGAAGTATCATCACCGCCCCACAAAGCCACGGGCTTGATTTGCCCTATTGTTCCCGAAGCCTGAAGTATGCCGATGGACTCCCGTATTTCTCCCTGCGGAATGGGGATAGTGTGAGACTGAATCTTCATGTAACTGTCTCTTCCCATGAGGATGATTCTTTTGAGCGTTTTATGCCACACGGCATACGCATATTGCAGGTCGGGGCTTCCTGTATTTTGATAAAAATTTCGTGCAGTATTCAGTGTTCCAGACCGTTCGGTTACGATTTCCATGATTCGGAAATTGTACGTACTTCCCGAAGTGATTAAATACATCCGTCCGGTTTCAGGAATGTAAATCGGACAGCACGTGTAATTGGAATTGTGCATGTGGTAGGACGTATGCACGTTCATTCCGTACTGATAATTGTCGTCTATTACCTGTGTTTTGTTCCAATCCGACATTCCCATAAGCGTTGCTTTTATCAGGTAGTGTCGAGAGGACGTGTGATTTTGAGTGGTGATAGCGGTTTGGTGCTTTTCATTCCATGCGGTTCTCATGTATGAGGAATATCCCGTGAATCCCTGCAAAGTTCCACTGATATAAACCTCTTTATTCCATTCCACGAAGGGCAATACGGACAACCCAAGAATCATCATCCACATTGACCGTGTATTTTCGCCTGTGGAATCGTCATTGGTATCACTGGCGTCCTTCAGCTTCCAAGCAATGAAATAATTACCACCTGTTCCCGTAGAAACTTTTGTCCCGTAGGATTCGATTTCTCCTGTCGTCTGATTTATTCGGCAGGGGAGAATAGTGATGTAGTTTGAATTCGTACTATCGGCAAAAAGAACGTACAAAATCTGCCGTTCTTCATCCATGAAGCACCGAACACGGTTATTCAGAGCCACGGTGTACGGAATGGTCGTGTGATTCCAGGAAATCGAACTGGCTGAGGGTGTACCATAGGACAACCGTATATTCCCTCCGTTATAGGCGGTTATCCAATAATACATATCCATCTTCTCATTGTACGCCCCCCAAATAGAACGAGAATCATCCGTTGATTGTTGTTCTTCCTGAAGACTCGTAGCGTCCCCGTTGGAATCAAAGCTCACCCACCAGGCTTTCGGCTTGTTGTTTTTCCCCAAACACAAAACTCGTTCCAGTCCCTCGTGATAATGCCCCCAATTGTCATATTGCGTAGAACTGGAAGTTGCGAGCTGAAGCACCGCCCCTTCTGCATAATCCTCCGTCCGAATGCACTTATACAGTTTTCCGTCATCACCGCGTTTAACCACATCCCCTGCGGTCAGATTCTCGCCAAGACCTACTATGGTTTGTCAAAACTTTTTTCTACTTTTTTTTGGATCCTAAAT
>CAZQFO010000070.1:0-8874 GCA_964592695.1 uncultured Candidatus Peribacteria bacterium | reverse complement strand
AAAGATTATTTGGATAGACCGGATCATGTGAAAGCAATGTTCAGGATAGCACTGGGAGAAGAAGCATATGCGAAAATTGAGAATATGAGAGGGCAAGCAATAACCAAGAAAGATCTTGAATCTAATAATTTAAGGATTAACACAGAAAGCATTGGAAACAAAAAACAGAATGATCGAATAGAATCAGGAGATGATCAGGATAAGGATTTTAAGTGGGCGACCTGTTTATATTCTTATGGAAATGGAAAGCCATCCAAAGAAGCAGTGGTTACTATGTTGGACACAGTATTTAAAATCACACTAGACATCCGATCCGAATCCGAACGTCAGGAATCCGAAACACGCACCACCATCCGCACTTACTTCCCAACCCACGAATCCATCACCGAATTCCAATCCGTCCTCCACTCCATGGGAATGAACACAGAAGCCATAAAAAACGGAGCCATTAGCCTCCTTTTCCTCTGTCACCCAGACCTCCAAACCCACGAAAAAACCGTGCGTAAAGTAATGGACGATATGAAGAGTGACAATCCAGAAGCACCTCCCCCACCAATAGAAAAAAATCCTCTCGACTGGGTAAAACTCCTCGAAAATATCGAAACACATGACTACCTGCTGAAGTTTTTTTACGACGGCATGGTCGCTACCTGTAAAACTAAAAACGATGAAAATATCGAATCCATAAAACAAAAGGTAATCACCGCAATCGATAATATCCCTCTCGAAAATGAAGAAAAAAGAAAAACTCTCCAAAAAGCACTAAGAGAATTGGTAAAAGTTATCGATGATATCCAGAATACGAAATTTGATGGACTGAATACTATTCGTGAAGGAAAGAATGCTCCTGATGAATCCATCACCCCAAACGGATACCTCCAACAAGAAGCTCTGTACTGGGGATCTCGTCTCCATCGTATCCTGGTCGCCTACCCTGTAGGAGGCGGAAAAAGCTACATCGCCTACGGTCTCAAACGAAACATCGAACTGGAAGAAAATAAACTCGAATCAGGCAAACCAACCCTTATCGTTACCACAGATAACATGGTCCCAGACTTCGCACGAAAAATCGCACATATGGAAGGAATCGCCACCAATCCAGATACTGCAGAATATAAAAAAGCACCATTAAAAGAATTGTATGCGGATTTACGAAAAATCGGTATCCTGGTCGTTACTCCAGAAGTAGATGAATCAGAAATCAACCGTGATGAATTTCACACCATCCTGATCAATCAATCCCTCGTAAACGGGAAAAAAGATGAAAATGGAAAAATGATTGAGTCACGTCATTTTGCAGCTCTGCAAGCATACGATCCAGAAATTATGATCCTGGATGAATCCCATATGATCAAAAACACCGCATCTAATACCTACGAAAACCTCGCAAGCATGCTCTGTGAATATGACAGTTTAAAAACTCGTCGAGTAATCCAGCTCACTGCCACTCCGATGATGAGCTCTGTGCAGGATTTTGTATCCCAGGCAATGCTCTGTGATCCATGGAGAGCGTTTGCTCCAGACGAACAAGCAGAAATAAAAGCAGATCCAGCTAAACAAGATGAATTCTGCAAAATGGTGTTCAAAAATATTCGAGATATGCGAACCAAAGTGATCGAAAATCCAAGTTTGGTGAGAGGGTACGTTCGTGAGCATTATCTATTTGATCGAGCTCCTGAATTCGATCTTGATTCACATCGAAGCGATGTTCAATTATCAGACGAAGAACACGCACATATCCATGAAATCCGAGAAGGAAACACCGGATACAAAATAGATGAAAAATCAGAAAAACTTCCTATGTGGGACATGAATGATCCTCAGTCAGGAATGGATGTAAATGCAAAACGATGGGCAATCGACAAACATCTGGTACATCCCGGTGGTCCCAAATACGAACATATACTGGCACAGATTACGGATCAACCTCGAATCGTTATCACTACCCAAAATCTTCTCAGCGGATTTACCAATAACAATGAAAACGGAACCAGTTGGAAAAATAAACTGGAAGTAGATCTGAAAGGCAATGGATATGAAATCTGCACCGTCGATGGATCTGTAAATAAAAATACGGAAAGACAAGCCACTTTTAATAAATGGCAAAGTGGAAAAGGCAAAATGATCATGCTAGTAAACCAGTCCACGATCAACTTCGGACAAAATCTGACCTGTGGGGAAATTCCAATTGAAGCTTTTATCGCCCATCTCCCATGGACTGCCAGCGAGATTATTCAGCTATTTGGTCGATTTGACCGAGAGGGGCAGTTTGGAGAAGTAACTAAAAATATCCTCGTCTCCGACTGCAAATACGAACAAGAAAAAGCCAAACGTATCCAGGACGTGTTTGATATCATTAAATGCATCATGGAAGGAAAACCACTCACAGAAGATCAGAAAAAAACACTAGAAGAAATATGGGAAACTCAGAATTGGGAAGATCCTGTAAAATCTGATTATCAGCAGCAAATGAACATATTTAATACAGAAAAATCGTACAACTATGAATATGCAGATCTGACCCTAGAAGAAAAAAAGAAAAAATCCCAGAGAGAAACTGCTGTTTCCAAAATCCGAGCTATATATGAAACGAAAGATAAAGAAACCGGAAAAGTAACCCCCGTCATGAGAAAAGACGGCCGAACACAAGCTCAATTTACTCAGGATTTTCATGATGAAAATATCACTCTCGATAATGCAGATAAATTCCCCTCTATTGGTTCAAATCGAAGACTGGCTCAAAAACTGGTGAATGAGGGATTTACAGGGCGAATCCTAGATGTAGGAGCCGGAGGAGGAACATTGAGTCGATTATACATACAGGAATGTGCATCACAGGGAAAACCGGATGACAAAGTAAAATTTATAAACCTCGATGTAGTAGCTGATATCCTAAAGACAAATGGAGGGGTTTCTGCTACCATGAATCATCTGCCTTTTGTCACCGATACTACAGAAACTGAAAATTCAATTGATATGGTGACGAACTGTTTTTCATTACATATAATGGGGAATGGGCTAAATATAACCCCCAAGGCTCGAGAAACCATACAAGAAATGATCCGAGTAGTGAAATCTGGAGGAGACGTGGTGATCACAGTCCCTCTGAAAGTCTTGAATTGTGAGGAGCGGTTTCTGGAGTACGTGGATCAATTGGAGAATGTGATAGAAACTAATAATATAGGAGCAACTATTACAGATTATGATACCGATGGATGGGATTCTGAGGATAATTATCGAAAATACAGGTACGGAAAAATAGTTCTGAGGAAGGAAGAAAATTAGCCATGTCCTTTTTTTCCGCTACTTCTTCCTCTATTCGAAAAATTTCCCGATCCTCCACCACTAGATTTCCGATTAGAAGATTTCCTTTTGGGGCCTCTCGAATCAAAATTGCTTTTGGAACGATTGTTTCTTCCATCGGATTTTCGAGTTGTACTTTTTCTGTCCCTTTGTCGGAATACTTCTTCTTTTTTTTCAAAAGGGAGTTTTTTTGTTTTTACAGGAATTTCAGCTCCATTGATCTGATATAATAGTGCGGAAATTACCTTGGTATCTCCATAAGACTGAACTAAATTTTTGCTGATATTTGCATAAAAAGACGTATCTTTAGTCTGGATGATTGCTTCCAGTTTTTGGATTAACCGTTTCTGTTTTATCTGTAGCATTTCATTGGAGGATGGGAGTTTCCCCATAACAATTTCATTTTTTGTTTCTCGCTTGATTCGATTGATTTTGTATTCTTCTCGATGATCAATAAAAGTAAGTGCAATCCCTTGTTTACCGGCTCTTCCTGTTCTTCCTATCCGATGGACATAGCTATCAATTTCCATAGGAAGTGAATAATTGATCACATGTGTCAGATCATCTATATCAAGTCCTCGAGCAGCTACGTCTGTAGCAATGAGGATATTGATTTTTCGTGTCTTAAATTTTTTCAATATTTTTTCCCGTCCCATCTGACTAATGTCTCCATGTATACAGTCCGCGTCCAGTTTTTCTCGTTTTAGTTCATCAGAGAGTTCATTTACGATTACTTTTGTCTGACAAAAGATTATTCCATGAAACTCATCAGATAGTTCTATAATATTTTTTATAGCTTCTTGTTTTTCTGATTTTTTGATTCGATAATAAATTTGTTGGATATTATCTCTCCTGACATCTTTATCCTGCACTTTTAAAACTACTTGTTCTTTCATATATTTTTTCGACAAGTTCTGAATTTTTGGAGGCATTGTTGCTGAATACAAAAACACACGTTTGCGATCGGGGGTACCTTGTAATATCTGTTCAATATCATCAATAAAACCCATCTTGAGCATTTCGTCAGCTTCATCGAGGATGAAATAATCGAGGTTTGCTAGTTTGAGGACATTCCGATTAATCATATCCATAACTCGACCTGGAGTTCCGACTACGATATCAATACCTCTTTTCAAAACCTTGATTTGTAATGAAATTGACTGACCGCCATAAACAGCCAGTGATTTTATTCGTTTCGATCCCTTAAAAGAATCAAGTTCAGCCGTTACTTGCATAGCTAACTCTCGTGTAGGAGTGAGAATTATGCATTTTACATGTTGGTTATTGGCATTGATTCGATCTATTAAAGGCAGTCCAAAAGCGGCAGTCTTCCCTGTCCCAGTTTGAGCAATTCCCACGATATCATGATCTTCTTCCAGTATTATTGGGATTGATTTCGCTTGAATTTCAGTGGCAAACCTAAATCCTTTTTTTTCAATTGTTTCCAGTATTTCTGAGCTGAGTCCGAGGGTGTTAAATGGAATTTCTGAGTTCACGAGATATTTATTAAAAAAGCAATGTAATTATAAAAGGTGAGTTGTAAAGATATTAAAAAATTTTTCAGAAAATTAGACAAAGCCAAATATCGCATTACATTTTCTCCTGTGCTCAAGCGATAGTTTTGGACAGTCCGTAATATGGTATTTATGATATTTGTGATTGTACTTGTTGTTTTGTACGAATAGCATGTGTTTCAGCGATTTCGGTTTTTGTTATTTTTTTCCGTAGTAATTTCCATACAAAGGTTATATGATTACCGTTTATTCCTTCAGTAACCGCCCCTTTGTCAGCACCTGCTTTCAAGAGATGTTTTCTCATGTTCCAGGCTCTATCATTATCCAACCCAGCTAATCCCTTTGCCACATAATCTGTATTAGCCCCGTCCTTCAAAAGTATTTCTCGCATTTCCCAGGCGCGTTTACTATCCAATCCGGCAAGACCTTCTCCAACAAAACCAAGATCAGCCTCTCTTTTCAATAGCTTTTTTCTCATTTTCCAAGCCTGATCACAGTCCAGCCCGGCCAGGCCTATAGCTATATGACCTTCATCTGCACCGGCTTCTAAAAGTTTGTCTCGCATCTTCCATGCTCTATCACTATCTAATCCCGCTAGTCCTCGGGCAAACCAATGCAAAGATACATATTCACGTGAATAATCAGATTGCATATTTTCTCGAAGTTCTAGAGCTTGTTCTCTCATTTCCCAGGCTCGATCGTTATCCAATCCGATGAGACTCTGAATAGCAGAGGAAATGTTCACTTCTGCATATGGTCCATAATTTCTGCTCATAATTTTCTCTCTCATATCCCACGCACGTTGACTATCAATTCCAGATAACCCCATCACAACTAGATATGGTTCAGCTCTTCCACTAAAAAGCCAGTCTCTTATCTCCCAGGATCTATCATTATCAAGTCCAGCAAGGCCTCGGGCAAAGATACCATTTTTTACCATATTAAATCGATACTTACTGGTAATCATTCCTAATTTTGAACTTTCAGGAGCATCCGGAAAGAGTAATGGAGTTGAGAAAGTTTTATTTTTACGTAAAAATTTTTCTCTTAATTTCCAGGTTTCTTCACTATTCATTCCAGCAAGTCCTTGAACTACGTCGCTAACATCTACTCCTTTTTTCATGAGTTTTTTAATTTTGATCACAGACTTTTCTTCTGTAATGGAAGGTCCAGTTTCAATTGTTTCCGGTGACACATTTATTTCCATGGAGTTGAAAATTATGTATTAAAATCAGTACGAAATAAAACTAGTGACTATTCTTAGATAAGTCAAACACAAAGGAGATCGATAGCAAATCCTATTATTTAAACGCACAAGACATTTTCGCAAACCTTCATTCTGATCCAAGTAATACACGAATCTACCGAAATAGAAAACTCAAAAAAACGTTTACCCTTCGAATTGCATTTACGCCTGTATTTCACAAAGAAATTATCGGTATAAACGAAAAATAAATGAAATTCTGAAGTTGGTAGGAGGTTTTGCAAGTATCTACCTCCGCATCGGACTTGATTAGCGCTTCGCGCCGCCCTCACCGACTAGTTGTTACCCATGCCGGGCGCACTAAAATAATCCCAGGCCTCGGAAAGGCCTGGGATCTCAAGAATCAAAGCATTGTAATCCCGTCCTCAAAAGAGGATTTAACCGGTTACCCGATTAATGAGCCCTTGCATCTGATTTTTGGTTTTTTTCATGAGCTCGGGTTTGAAATAAAAGAGCAGACCTGCCGCAGTTCCTGCAACCAGTACTGGTCCCCATGCACCAAGTCCCAATCCAAGTCCCAGGCTGAGTCCTTTTCCAGTCCAGATAGTACCAGCACTTTTGGTGGCAATGACTTTTGCGGTTGTGGGGGTGGATGCGACCACTTTTGCCATACCTGGTTTTGCAGCAATAGCTTTTCCTGTTACAGCTTTTGTTGCTACGGGAACTATTTCTACTTCGGCAGTTCCTGGAGGAAGAAGTTCCCAACCTTGAGGAAGTACGACTCCTTCTGCTATGGGAGGATTTGTACTGATGGCAATTTGCATGATTTGGGTATCTTTCGGTTTTTGGTGAAGTTATGTTTCTGATCAAAATTCATGTTTAAATCAGAAATTCATGAAGAGGGGGATTTGTATACCTCCTTTCTATGAAGATAGTTTTTGCTTTGATCCGAGATGAAAAAGATCGACTCACCTAGTTATTTTTTACAAATACTGATGTGAATACTGAGCCCTTTCTGATTTGCAGTAAATATTGCAATATGACAGAAAGAGGATTCTTTATAATTAATGATGATGAAAATGCAAGTTTTTAATGGTCGTTAAGCTCTTTAAAAAAATATTTTTGATCTTTGAATCGTTTCATGAATTTTGTTCTCTTATGATTCGGATTTCTCCATGGTCGTATCCGCTCTGCTTTAAATCTATTGTCAGACAATTTTTTCCCCAGCATTCTGACACGCATTCCAGTCTTTAATTCAATTGGTCTTCGGAATTTTACTGCAGCATAATCCACTTCCCATTCTTTTTGATCCAGGTCATTTAAAAGCAGAATTTTGTTTTCTCTCAATTCAATAATTTCCCCCCCCAGCAACCCTTCTCCGACCTTTTTCCAGAGATGTTCTCGGCGGTCTTTAAAATGTTTATAAAAAGGCATCCCTCTGGAAAAAATTCGTTCCATTCGTTCACTACCACCGGAGAAGTAAATCATACCTCCAAAAACTGAGCTGATCATCAGATTTATTACAAGTATCCAAAGAACCGAATACCGATACCCTTTTTTCGTATGTTGAGCACCCCAGACGGCTAAACCTGCAAAAATAGTAAAAAGTCCAATCCAGTATATAGGAATCATTTGTAAAAAATGTCCCATTCGGTTTGTTGGAACATAGGAGAGTAAATCGAAATCCGTATCAAAAAAAGCATATATGATGACTGCGATTCCTATGCTTCCCAATAAAACTGAAGCAAAAAAGATAAACCAAAATATTCCGTCTTTTAGCATATAATGCCATCGTGGACGTGGACAAATATGATCCTTTTTGATCTGATCCAGTACTGATTGTGATAGGTCTTTTTTCATGTTATTGTAATGATAAAGGAGATGATTTAAAGGTTAGAAAAGTCGATTTTTTGTCTCTGTACTTGTTCATAAAAAGCTTGTTTGGCACGGTGAAGAAGCGTAGCAACAGTACCAGAAGGTTTCTTGAGAATGTCAGAAATTTCATCATAGTTCTTATCCTCAAAAAATCTAAGAATAAGAATTTCTCGATAGTTTTTTGGGAGCAAAGCAAGGACTTGATGTACAATTTTTACATTTATAGATCGATCGGTTTCTTGTGGGATATCAAGTCCTGATGGGATATTATGGAATAAATCTTCTTCCAAAAAGACTTGTTTATCTTGTCCTCTGGTCTCTTTTTTGCGATATTCTGATATGGTTTCATTGTGTGCAATGCGATAAATCCAGCTTGAGAATTTTAAACTATCGTCAAATTCTCTTAAATTTTTCCAAACTTTTATAAAAACTTCCTGAAGTATCTCTTGAGTTTCTTCGTAAGAAAAATTTGAAATCCGAAGGATATAAAACTTCAGCTTTGTTTCATATCGTTCCACCAAAAAAGAATAGTTCTCTACGTCCTCTAGAGCTTTTTTTACGAGCTGATTATCAGAGATAAGGGATGGATCTTTGTGCGTCATTTGTTTGGGTATACATCATTTATACGTTTGGTGGAAGAATTCCCTTTCAAAAAAAGATGTAATTTACGTATAAGATGTATTAAAAAATTTGACCTCATCATTTTTTTTCATAAAATCCTTTCGTTCTTCAAGTTGTCTGTTTAGTAAAAAACGAAATTGAATGAGATTAGGTTCAATTTTGAGAGGAGGGATTTCAGAACACTGTAGCCTTTGTGTAACAAATTGCGGAAGTGTGGAGACAATCCCGACGACGCACGTGTCGTATAATGGCTCATTACCCCAGCCTTCCAAGCTGGTGACGCGGGTTCGATTCCCGCCACGTGCTCCATAATCTAGTCCTAAAGTATGGGCTTTTCAAATTTTTATTTGTTTTTTG
>CAZQFO010000069.1:481-9070 GCA_964592695.1 uncultured Candidatus Peribacteria bacterium | reverse complement strand
CGCATCTTGGCGAAGATCTATCATTTCAGCTTATCTTTTTTATAGAGCCAATTTATAGCATTTACTTGTTGTTTTCATGGTACGGGATTGGAGTAATTACACTTTTAATTTATTTGCATTTGATGCTTTTTTATGATATAATGCTTGGATTTATTAATTCTTAATTTCATTAAAATGAAAAAAACAGCAAAGAAAAAAGTAGTTCCAAAAAAGGAAGAAAACAAAATTATTGCATTTTGTCGAAAATGTTCAAAAAATAATTCGGTTATTGTTGCAATGCTTTTATTAGCCTTTTCGCTGGGAGCATCTAGCATCTTTTCTGGAGTAGCAAATGATACTAAGACTTCTATTACTGAACCACTAGAATATATAGAAAGTACGGAAACATGTGATGCCGAAACAGAGGATTGTGAAGCAGTACCTGAGGCTGTGGAAATAGAGGGTGTGGAAGATGAACTAGTTGAAGAAGTGGTGGTAGAGGAAGAGTTTGAGTTGGGATCAACAACAGAGCATGAAGAAAAAATGGTTGTTATCGAAGAACCAGTAGAGAATGAAACAAAAGTAGAAGATTTATTTCCAAGCACTACAAAATTACCAAGCACAGGAAACGATTATTTGAGCTTTTTATTTTAAAGGTCATAATCCTAGCTTGCATTAGAAACAATACAAACATTGTGCAATAAAAGTTTGGTCAAAAGATCGGACTTTTTTTGTAGCAAAAATATGAATACTGCGTAAAATGTAATTCACAATGCACAGAAAAAATTATCAACGATCTCTAGACATAAAAAAAGTATTTCGTTGGTTGCTTTTGCTGTTATTTGGGATGTTTATCGTATTTGTCACATTATTTAGATCTAATAGTTTTGTATTAAACAAAAGTAATTTATTGACTGTTCCCTGGCCAGAAAAAGTAGATTTTGCCGGGGAAATGGTGCCTTTGCATGATTTTGAAGTACGTGAACGGTGGGAAAAGTATTTTTTAATAGCATTGGCTCAGGACTATCAGAATATCTTATATCTCAAGCGAGCTCCAAAATATTTTCCTTACATAGAAGAAGAACTTCAAAAACGTGGACTTCCAGATGATCTAAAATACATTGCTGTGGCTGAGAGTGCGTTGATTTCGACTTCCACTAGCTCTGCATCAGCAGCAGGGATATGGCAGTTTATTCCTTCTACCGGAGCATCCTATAATTTGCAGATAAATGATGACGTAGATGAACGACGTCACTACGAAAAAGCCACTATTGCCGCCTTGGATTATTTAGAATTTGTGTACGGCAAATTTAATAATTGGACTCTGACAGCAGCCTCTTTTAACGCAGGGCAAAATAAAATTCGACAACGATTATCCGAGCAAAAAGTAGATAGTTTTTATGATTTATATTTAAATCCGGAAACATCTGGTTATCTTTTTCGGATTTTAGCTATAAAGGAAATTATGGAACATCCACAAGATTATGGGTATGACTTTCGACCGGATGATATGGGGTTTGATTGGCCGGATTTAAAGGTTGAAGAAGTACGTCAAATTGAAGATTTAGCACAATGGGCAAAAGAGAGAGGAACCACATACCGAAGTGTTAAATCATTGAATCCTTGGATATTGGGAAGATCTTTGGGGGAAGGGGAATGGAAAGTGAAGGTGGAGATGGGGGACTGAATCTTGATCAGAGAAGAGATAAGAAAGGGAAAAAGACCAGGGCTGTTTAATGCTAGAAATCAAGAATCCTGCAAATCGCACCTTGGCGAAGATCTATAATTTCAGCATATCTTTTTTATAGAGCCAATTTACAGCATTTACTTGTTGTTTTCATGGTACGGGATTGGAGTAATTACGCAAAAAAGAAGCTATCGAAAAATCGATGGCTCTTTATACTATCTGAAATTTTGCATTTATTTCATTTTTTTGTTTAAATCAACCTATAAATAAAATTATTCATCTGTTTGCCGAAGCTTGTTAACAAATTCTGAAGTTTAAGCGTAGGCTGATTACTTATTATTCATTAATCATTATAAAATAATGACCTCATTCAATCATTTTCTCCGAACCAAAGGGGTATCAAACGATCTGCGTTCTCTACTTTACCACATCGCACGGTCCGTAAAATATATTAATTTTTCCATTCGAGCCGGGAATACCGGAGCGGCAGGGACTAAAAATATTCAGGGGGAGCATCAGTTGGCACTGGATGTCATGGCTGATCGTATTATTGCCAAAGAATTAGAAAAATCGGAGTTAGTAGCAATGATAGCGAGTGAAGAACAAAATAAACCTCAGGAATTTAATCCGTCCAGAGGGGCTTATTCTGTAGCATATGATCCATTGGATGGGAGTTCTCTAGTGGATTGTAATCTAGCAATAGGATCTATCTTTGGTATATGGGAAGGAGATCACCTAATTAAACGGAAAGGCAAATATTTACAAGCTTCAGCTTATGCGGTTTATGGCCCCAGAGTAGTTCTGGTTATTGCTGTAAAAGATAAAGGAGTACATGAATTTGAATTAAACGATGTTGGAGAATTTATTTTGACAAAAGAAAATATGACAATTGCAGAAAAAACAAAATACTTCGCACCTGGAAATCTTCGTGTTTGTGCTGAAAATGAAAAATATATGAAGTTGATAAAATATTGGTTGGAGAAGCGACAAAAATTGCGATATTCTGGAGGAATGGTGCCGGATATTCATCATATTTTATCCAAAGGGCAGGGGATTTTTACTTACCCTTCAGACGAAGAACACAAAAACGGAAAATTGCGTTTATTATTCGAATGTGCACCTTTTGCTTTCATTATGGAAGAAGCAGGTGGAGTGGCATTTGATCAGCAGGGAAATGAAGTTTTAGAAATAGAAGTAGAAGATGTTCATCAACGGACCCCAATTTTTATTGGGTCAAGACAGGAGGTGGAGAATGCGGTGGATTTTTTGAAGTAAATTATTATTTTTGAATTATGAAAACATATACTATTCGATTGGATCCCCCAGAAAATGATAATCAGCTTTGGGGAGCTTGGTGTGAAGAACTGAAACTCTCTGCTTTTGGGGAAACAAAAAATGAGGCATTTTATAATATGGTGGAGAATATTCCTATTTATTTTGAAATAAAAAATGAATTTGAACGTTCTAAAAAGCTCCGTTCTTTTATTGAAAAAGAGGAAGAAAAAAAAGAGGAAGTATATTGTATCCCAGCTTTTGCTTAAAAATGCCCAGTTTTAATTATCGAATTGTAGTAAAAAAATTGAGAAAATTAGGCTTTGTCCCAAAAAGACAATGTGAAGGATCTCATGAATTTTGGATAAACTTGGAAAGGGAAAAACAGGTGATGCTTTCTCGGCACGGAAATAAAGATTTTCCGACAGGGACAATGAATAGTTTAGCAAAAGAATTAGGGTTTAAAAATCTGAAAGATTTCGAAAATTTTAAATAATCATGAATTACAAACTTAAAACCGAACGATTGTTTTTACGTCCGTTGCAACAGGAAGATGTTGAAAAGCATTTTGAATTAGTGCGAAATAATCCTCAAATAACAGAATTTTTAAGTTGGGAGGTTCCTCAAAAAATTTCTGAAACTCAGGCATTCTTTGAGTCAGTTCAAAGAGGATTTCCTGAAAAAAATATTGTTTGGGCAATTTATTATCATGATGAATTTTGTGGAATTATAAATTTTGATAAGATTGTTAGATCATTTCGTACTAGAAGATTTGATCAAGCAAGACTTGGGTATTGGTTGTCTCCTGAGTATCACAATAATGGTTTGATGACAGAAGCAGTTGATGAAGTTTTGAAGTTTGGATTTTCTGATTTTAAATTGCATAAAATTAATGTATCACATGTTTCACAAAATTATGCGTCACAAAGAGTAATTGAAAAAATTGGTTTTAGGTATATTGGAGAGAAGCAAGAAGAATTCTTTCAAAATGGACAATGGTGGAGCCATAAGATCTATGAAATGACTATTGGAGAATGGAAAAAAATTCAAAAACTGAAAAATGAAATATGATCCCAAAATCCATCATCGAGAATCCATTCGACTACAAGGTTATGATTATTCACAACCAGGTTGGTATTTTGTGACGATTATGTGTGAAGGATCGAGAATGTGTGTTTGGTGAGGTTATTAACGAACAGGTAAATTTATCGACATTGGGAAGTATTGTTCAAAAGGAATGGGAAAATATTGTGAAGCGATATAAAAATGTAAAACTAGATCAATTTATCGTGATGCCAGATCATTTACACGGAATAATTGTCATTCATGATGATATTTCGGATGACGTAGGGGCGCCCCTTGCGGGCGCCCTGATAGGGGACAGAAAAAATATTGGGTTAAATCATTTTTCGAAGAATGAAACATATAATTTAGATCAAAAATCAGATATCATAACAATCGATGTCGGGGCGACCGCAAGGGTAGCCCCTACGAAAATAATGGTGGAAAATAAAAAACCAGATGATGTAAAAAATCCAACATTGGGGGAGATTGTTGGTGGTTTTAAATCAATCTGTGTGGTTAAATGGCTGAATCATATCAAACAAAATAATCTGAATGTTGTTGGGAAATTTTGGCAACGAAATTTCTACGATCATATCGTTCGAAACGAAAAAGAATTTGATCGTATCTGTGAATACATTAAATTAAACCCAATCAATTGGGAATTAAATAAAAAGAAACCGGAAAATTTGTATATGTAATAAAAATGAAACTAACCGAAGCCATTACTCGTTACCTAAAATACCTACGAAACATTAAAAATGCGTCGCAATATACCCTGCGTAATTACCAAAAAAGTCTAGATTTTTTGATTGAAGTGATGGGGCAAACAGCAATGATATCAGATATAAATCTACATTCTATTGACGATCTAAGAGATCTTGTTTTCGAAAGAAAAAACGAAAATGGGGAAACCTTAGCAAGTGCAACACAAAACATTTATCTGATTCCGGTTCGATCCTTTCTCAAATTTTGTATTAAACGTGAACTTGATGAAAACATATTGGCTCCAGATAAAATAGAGCTACTTAAACAAGAACAAAGAGACGTTTCCGGATTAACAATGGACGAATTAAATCGATTGAGAAATTATTCAGAAGGTAAAAATCAGTTGATTACTACACGAGATCGAGCAATTGTAGAGATGTTATTTTCTACGGGATTACGTATCTCCGAATTGTGCAGTTTGAATTGTGAAAATATAAATCTAAAGGAAAAAGAATTTAGTGTTCGTGGAAAAGGAAGAAAACTAAGAACGGTATTTTTAACCGATTTGGCAGTCGAAAAAATGGAACAATATCTGCAATCGCGAGATGATAATTGGCCACCACTTTTTATAAATGCACGAAAAAGAAAAGATGAATTTGAAACAAACGGCGAATCCCGACGAATTACCTCCACTGCTATTGAAATGATGATAAGGGATCGAGGACGAAAATGTGGTATTACTAAACCTGTGACTCCGCATGTTTTGCGTCATACATTTGCTACAATGCTACTCCGGAATGGGGCAGATATTCGTTCTGTTCAAGAAATGCTGGGACATGCTAATATTTCTACTACACAGATTTACACACACGTGGTTAATGCAGATTTGAAGCGTGTGCATGCAAATTATTTGGAAAAATAGTAATATTTTGACAGCAAATAATATCTAGCTAGGATCCACTAAATTAATTCATCTCAGGTATTAAACTAAATCTGTAATTTGTTGCATTTATAGCTGGTGTGTGGTATAATATATAGATGACTTCGAAAAAGAAAATGGTTGATCAAAAAAAATCCAATGTAGAACACTCAGATAGTGTCTTAAAGAATATTGATACGCAAACAGAAAATGAGTTTGCGATTGCATATGATGCGTTGGATAAAAAGGTGACAGACAAGGTAAGTCAAAGATTGGGAGAAGATATAAAAACGTCATCTGGGACTACAACAAAAGATGATAAAAAAACTGGGTTTGATTTTTCTAAATTTTCTAAACAGATTGGAAATCTTTTGGGAACACGAAAAACTCAAAAAATAGTTCTTCCTTCATCTCGAAAAGATCAAGAAAAGCATGTTATTCATGCTCTGAAAAAAAAGGTGAAAAATCTGGTAAAAGAGGCACATAAGATTCAGAATGCAAAGAAATTTTCTCCGGCAAAACTAGAGCAAGTATTGCTTCAGATTCGACATCTGCAAAAAGCACTTTCTCAAGTAGTACATCTGGCAAAGGAGACACTGGAGCAATGGTATAGAAAGTATGTAAAGGCGAAGGGATAAGAGTTTTAAAAGCCTCTTTTTCCGGTACTTCACGGAGGCTAGAGAGGTATGAGCGAAACCTCGTGAAAAGTGCCATTGATGCCGAAGATTACATTTGATTTGCAGTTCTTTTATTGCACAAAGTTAGCGTTGAACAGCTCTGGGCCAAAATCTACATAAAAAATGTGATTAGGAATGAGGATTTAATAACTCGTAATAAAAAGTTCACAATGCATCCATCTTTAAATTTTTCTGACAAAAAAAATCCTCATCGTAACCCGTTACGTCTGCGGTTTTTTTCATCAGAGAAAATTCAAATATGAAATACATTGTGAAGCTTTTTCTTTACGACTAATTTAATCCCCATCCCTTAAGAAATTGAGAGAGAGATTTTTTGACTTATTTTTTTTATCGTAATATGATGAACATATAATTTAATAAATCAAAAATGAAAAAATTTAAAATGGCAATTGTATTTGGGGTGATCTTGAGTTTGTTTGGATCTTTTTTAGTTTTTTCAGAAGCAGAGGCTCGTGCTGGATTAAGTCTGAGATATTCAGCTCCAAAATCAGGTAGTAACAAAAAAAGAATGCAAACTCGACGTTCTTATTATTCCAAAAAGAAAGCTGTAAAGCGAAAAAGGAATATAACCAGGACTTCTCGGAGAAAAATTAGTACAGATGTTTCTCGTAGATCTACCTACCGTAGCAGAAGACCTGATACCTTTGAGAGAGTTAGAGGCCCACAAATAACTTCTCAGCTGTCGGATGTCAGTCAAAAATATGAAAATATTACAGCCAAATCAATTCCTTTTTATATTTCAATTCCAGCAGAATTAAGCGTAGAATCAGATAATTTGAATTGGGAGAAGGGAAGTATGAAAATATCCGGTGCAGCATCTTCTATTGAAATTAAAGCAATTGGAGAAAGTTGCGAAGGAGGGGAGTTATCTGCCTATCATTGTCTAAAAGATCAGGCCATAAGTTACAAAAAAGCCCTCCAAGCATCCTATCCAACTGCTGAGATAAAACAAAATAAAACTATTTATTTTCGGGATTCAATAGTAGATCGATATAAATCAACACCAGGGCAATATCTAAAACTAAAAAATGCTTCTGAGATTTTTGTACAAATACTTTTATTGGAACCAACAGGGAAAAATGTATGGGTAATCAATATGCGTTCTCCAGATACTGATAAAGGTTTTTTGAGGGACGAACGAAATATTCAAAAAATTATTGATTCATTATTTAAAAAGACTCGCGAAATAAAAAAGAGAACTGTGAATTATGGAAAAAACATATCTTCCATGTCTAGAAGAAATGTGTATACCAGAAGAAAATCTTCAAAAAGAAAGAATCCAGCAAGGTTAGAAAGTACAAGAGCAAGTAAGATTCCTTTTCATGTCAGTATGCCTTCGGATTTTTCACTAGTATCAGATACTCTCAGTGAATATTCGGGGCAAATGCTATTTCGTTCACGAGAAGCAGAAGTGAGAGTATTACCATCAAAACAAAAGTGTGACGACCAATCATACAGTTTAGTGATTAAATGTATAGAAGAAAATGCTAAAAAATTTGGAGATGCTTTGCGATCAAGAGTTTCTAAACCACAAACGTTACAGGATGAAAATCTTTTTTCTCAAATGACTTATGATCAAAAAATAAAAAAAGATGTAGGACATTTTTATCTGATTCGATCAGGTGGAGGAAGAGAAAGACAGGCTATATTCACATTTCGGGATCCCATAAATGAATATGTATGGACGGTAGAGATTGAATCTCCTGAGGCACATGGTCAATTATTAAATGATGCACCAAAGATTAAAAAAGTATTGTCATCGGTGTTTTTTGGGGATGAGAGAAGGAGGTAATGATAATCAGCCTACGCTTTAGTTTTAGGGTTTAGGGTTCTGGAAAAAAATAAAACACCGCTCCTCTGTGGCGGTGTTTTTGGCTAGAGTTTTCTGAAATTGAAAGAGGCGATCGTAAGCACACGATACTATTTATTCATAAACAGTGAAACAATCACAGCAATCACCCCGGCAATGACAGCATTAGCAGAAGCAAATGCTCGCGAAAAACTGACGGTTACCTGATTTCGAGCCTCGTATACTTTTTCTAATTTGTCTTCCATTTTTTCTCGATTATGTTTTTCATCGTGAATTAAATTTACCAATCCTTCTTGAATATTATGCATATCTTGTCGTAATTCACTTTTTGCTTCTTTCGCTTTATCTTGAATACATATCATCTCCTGTTGTAATTCTCGTTTAGTTTCCTTTGCATTTTCTTGAATACATATCATCTCCTGTTGTAATTCTCGTTTAGTTTCCTTTGCATTTT
>CAZQFO010000069.1:0-381 GCA_964592695.1 uncultured Candidatus Peribacteria bacterium | reverse complement strand
CTTGAATACATATCATCTCCTGTTGTAATTCTCGTTTAGTTTCCTTTGCTTCTTGGCGAATATCTCGCATTTCCTGTTTGACTTCTTGTATTGAATTTGATAGATGCTCGGTGGTTTTGGATTGTTGTTCGATCATTTTCATGATGAGATCCAGTTTCTGATTATCAGTGTCGGTCATAATGTTATAGTTTATCTAGTACGATAGGATTTTGGTGGATTTGGAAGAAAAAGTCAAAAAAAGGCTGATTACTCAGTTTTCGTGACAAAAAAAAATATGAAAAATCACCGCTCATGTTAGTTGAGCGGTTATTTTGGTTGGAGTTAAGGTTTTAGTATATCGGAATTTCAATCTTCTTCGTAAATCCTGTAAATGCAGCAGTA
>CAZQFO010000068.1:0-9462 GCA_964592695.1 uncultured Candidatus Peribacteria bacterium | reverse complement strand
ATCCATATGTAAAATCTTTTATCTTTTTATCGTATAGGTATTTCTAAAAAAATCAAACTATTTTTACGCAGAATAACCATTCAGTGCCTACATTTACAAAATCAAAAAACTAACCACGTAGAGAAGCACCTTCCGGCGATTTGAAAACCTGAATTTTGTCAAATTTGACAAAATCATTGTCGAACTTGGGTTAAGAGCGACCAGATAAATTTAGTATATCGGAATTTCAATCTTCTTCGTAAACCCTGTAAATGCAGCAGTATTGCAACTACTAAGGAGTTGCACTAATAGATTAGCATTGCTGAAATCTTAGATTTCAATCTTTCGCCGTTAGGCTATTGTTCAGCAAAATCATCATATTTTAAGATTATATATTATCAGATACATGTATTTTTAGAATTTATTACCAAATTGTTGATTAAAATAAGATTAAAAAATAACCAAGCTCTAAGAAAATAGATTGATAAATCCCCAACAAAAGGAATGGGACAAATATTATAAATTGACCAAGAAAAGCATGTCCAAAAACAGATAATGATCTTTTGATAATACTATCAGACAATAGCCAAGAGTCTTGTAGCGAATTTTTCATTTTCATGATTTTAAAATTAGAAATTAAAAAAGAAGGGACGATTTCTAAACCGTTGCACCTTGCTAACTTTCCTTTCGGATTGCCAGAAGACGGGGAAATCGCCCCATCTTTGCTGGCAATAAATTCAGGAAATATTAAAAAAATTTCCAGAAAGGTTGTGTAAAGTTAACAAAGTGCAATCGGAACTTACACCCTAATGGTACTAATGTCAAAAAAAAAGTTTGACACTCTCATGCTTGAGTTGCTAAATTGTTGAGTGTATATGACTATGAAAATTGATTATCAAGAACATTCAACCTTACTGATATTTTTTTGGTTACTAAAAAGTAGTTATGAGAAATCTCAAAAAGAAGGGACTAAAGAAGTTGTTATGACTTATTCTTCTTTTCAAAAAAGTTTATTTTCAGTCGGAATGGATATTCTTCCAATTAAATCTTGGAATGAGTACAAAGTCGCTAATAAAGACTATATAGACTTAGAAAAACCCCAGATATTGATTAATAAAAATACCTTTAAAAAGATTGAAATCGGTAAAGAAGAGCTAAAAATAAAATTAGGAGAAAATGAGTTGTTCGATTTTTGTGCTGTTTTAGAAAAATTATTGGATGCATTTATTTCTAATTCAATTAATTATGAATCAACGTTTCAAAACCCTTATGTTCAAGTAAGGCAAATTGAAAAAGTTATGATGCAAATAAAGGTAACGATGCTGAAGTATGAAATAGGAAAAGACCTATTAGTAACTTTTGATAAGATCACTAAATTCAAAGGTGTTAATTCAATCTCCTCCCTCTTTTATTTAGATGTTACAGGCGTAATAAAAATAAAAGAGTTTTCTCTCTATAAAGAAACTTATAGATATCAAGTAAAGATTGATATTTATGAAGAAAAATTTGAAAAACTATATAAAGGAATAACCACTAAAAATTTATATCATACCCTTGAACCACTATATGATGAAATACATAAAAAAGAAAGCAAACAGAACACAAAGGTGAGTTCTAAAAATGATACTAATCTAGACCAAGTCGGAGTATATTTTGATCTTAGTTTTAACTTTAATGAAGGTTTTATTTGGAAAACTGGATTTAATGATAAAAAGTGGAAATTGAAAAAAAATTCAGGAGAATTATTTACTTCGGCCTCTAGGTTAAAAGAACTCCTCAAGAACCAAGGGATTGCCTTATTTGCACAATCTGATTGGAAAAATATAGTAACAGCAATTATTCAAAATACAGCATTTACTATCGAGGAGTTTGAAAAGTATAAAATTATAGATAAAGGGAAATACGGACTAAAAATAAAGAAGTAAAAAAGTACTTACTAAGTACTGGTGCCTACAAATCATAAATTTTTTATGCTTCGCCTTGAAGCTTTCGCAAGGGGCTTTTTTTAGTATTCCTTAATTTTTATTTTTATGAACCAATTTTCCACCTCCGACACATTTTTATCTAGTGCAATTGTTGCCAATTCCATTCCTATCGACTCAATGTCTAAAGAAAAAGATGGACGTGTTTATTTTTACTTCAATCGTGAAGGGAATTTACTTGATCAAATAGTGGAACGTTATTGGAATAAGACGCTTCATACTGACGCTCAAACGCTCCTAATGGAACATCGAATATTAAAGCAAAGAATAGCAAATATTTGAGATCCACAAAAAAATATCTTCTTAATATCTAATCATCTATAACTATGAACCACGACAAAGACCGAATCCAAGACAATCTCAGTTGGCGAGATATATGCACTCATTATCAAATTGAGTACCGAGAAAAGAAAAACATTTCCTGCCCATTTAAAACACACGAAGACAAGAAGCCCTCATTTAGTTTTTTCGATGAGAGTAAATACAAATGTCATTCATGTGGCAAAAGTGGTGATTTTTTAGGCTTTATCGCACAAATGGAATCGCTAGATTGTAAAAACGATTTTTCTCAAGTCCTAGAAATTGCAGGTAGAATTGCAGGTGTTCAAACTGAAATACGAAAAAAAGATCTAAAACAGATTAAACCGCCAAAGAAACAGCTTCAACAATTTATTAACCAAGAACAAGTAGATAAATATCATAATCAACTTCTTATCTCCACTCAAACGATCAACTGGTTTGAAAAAAGAGGCATCGATATTGATGTTTTAAAAAAATGTAAAATCGGCTTTGGAAGTGCAGACGATACTAATGGGCACACGAAGATTTTTATCCCTTATTTTGATATTAATGGAACTCCATTATTTTTTCGATATAGATCTTATAAGGATGAAGATGAACTAAAAACATTTACACAAAAAGGAGCTGAAAACATGCCTTATATGCTTCATTTTCTAGAGGATGCAGGAGATGAGATTTTTGTAGCAGAAGGAGAAACAGATGCTCTTACACTTTTCAGTAATGCCATTCCTTGCATTGGAATGCCATCGGCTACAACTTTTAAAGCAGAATGGACTGAGTACTTCAAAAACTTCAAGAAAGTAATACTGTGCTTTGATAATGATCAGGCTGGGCAAGATGGGAATAAGAGAATTTTTGAAGCCCTCAAAGAAAAATACCCAGATATTGAGATATACCAGATAGAATGGCCAGAGGATTATCCTGAGAAGCAAGATGTGAATTACTTTTTCAGGAAGTGCGGAGGGCTTGGTCAATTTATGACTCTGCAAAAAAAGGTCTGGCCTGTTCCAGAAAATCGAGTAGCAAAGCTAGAAACGCCAAAAACAGAGATCACATTTTCTCACTGGGAAGAGATCTTAAAAGCTAACCTGCCAAATACTTTCGAGGGGGCTAAAAAGTGTTTGGCTGTACTTACACAGCTACTTATAAATGATGTCAGTAACCCTTTCGCCCTCGTACTTGTAGATGTTCCCAGTTCAGCAAAGACTCTCACTCTGGACTTTTTCAGTGGATTGCCAGAAATTGCCTATCCAACAGATGAGTTTACTGCTGCTTCTTTTGTGAGCCACGCATCTAATGTAGCTGAATCAAAACTTAAGGATATAGATTTGCTTCCAAGAATACGACATAAAATGCTCATTGCTCGTGATATGGCAAGTATTTTTTCTGACAAACAAGATGTACTAGAGAAACAACTTGGTACGCTTACAAGAGTTTTGGATGGCGATGGTTACCAAAGAGAGTCTGGAGTACACGGAGGTCGTGGATATGCAGGAGATTATTTATTTATGATGTTGGCGGCTACTACCCCTCTACGACAAAGAATATGGGAAATGATGGGAAGTTTGGGAGCAAGACTTTTCTTCTTTAATACAAGACAGCCTGATCCATCTGAGAACGACCTTATTGCTCAAATTTCTTCTATTTCACTACCAGAAAAGAAAAAGCTATGCCTAGAGGCCACAAATAAGCTTTTACAAACACTCTGGAGAAAATACGAGGATGGCATTGATTGGAACAAAGAAGCCGACTCAGAAGAGCACAGACGAACAATAGCTAAAATCGCTCAGCTGTTGGCCTCGACAAGAGGTGTTTACAAAAAAGATAAGAAAGATGGCGAACCATTCATTTTGATCGAAAAAGCCTCTCGTCTAAATCAACTCCTATACAACTTCATTCGAGGCAATGCTGTTTCTAGAGGCAGAACGCATATTACCGATGAAGACATCAAGGAATGTCTGATCGTCGCAGTTGAATCAGCTCCACCACAAAGAGCTCTCTTCATACGGCACTTATTGGAAAATGGTGGGGAAGCAAAAACCATAGAGCTAGAAAAAGCATTAAATGTTGCACGACAAACGATTTTCAACATCGGAGAAAAACTGAAAAGGCTTGGTGTGGTAACAGGAAAAGAGATTCTGCAACCTGGTTTTAATGAACCTGCAATCTTCAAGCTAAAAGATAATTTTCTTCCACTCACACAATATTTCACACAGGGGGGTAGAAATAATGGAAGTAGCTTCTAAAAAACTTCCCCTTGTGTGTGTTTAACTTTTAACAATTTAAAAATGACCAAACAAGTACAAAAATCGAACAAAGGGGTAGTCACTATTTCAAAAGAAACAACGATTGAAGAACTGCGTGAATTATTAAAGAAGAACTGGATTCTTGATGCACACCCGAAAAGAGTTATCGAAAAATATAGAAATGTTTTGTTTGAGTTACATAGTGGGAAGAAACTATCTAAAAAGAGAAAAGAAGAATTAAAAAAACAGTGTAAAGATTTAGAAGTTGAAAAAGCCAGAATCTTCAACTTAGATTCCAGGCTTCACCTGGTTAATTCTATACCAAAAAGTGATAAATATGCAGGATATGCCATAGAACTGTGTGAAGAACTAGAAAAAGAATATAACGTTACTACTTCAAGTCAAAAACTGATTGTACAGAAGATCGTATCAGCTGAAATTAGATTACTATACTATCAGGGATTTTGTGGCAATACTCTGACTGGAACGTTGTTCGCCTCTATTTCGGAACGAGCTAAAGCAGATAATCATATCAATCGAGCTATTGATTTAGCATACCGTCAAATTCAGACAGGACTTGAGCAATTGAAGTTGATTACGTCTCCTCCAATCAAAGTAAAACTTGTCCAAGAAAAGTATTACACAGCAGGAGAAGAAACGCACGAAAAGAAAAAAGTCGTGCAGGAATTTAGTAATCCCAAAAAACAATGAATAGCAGAGATTTAGACAGAATTTTTTTAGTGGAGCAGTGCGAAAAAATAAACTGCTCTCAATTAATCAGACAAATTAAGCAACAGATTAAGAAAGAGCTGTTAAAGGCTCGATTGGAAGCTGAAGACATGCAAACTGAGATATTGGAATCTCGAACTGGCAATGGTGGATGTAGACTTTGGTTTCAATGTCCTCAATGTAAAGAAAGAAAAGAGAACTTGTATCGACATCCCATAACAGAAATCATTGCCTGTAAAAACTGTTTAGACCTTCGATACAAAAGCCAGGCTCGGAGAAAAATTTAAAGATTATGACAAACATACTTGAGGAATCGCAACAAGAGACAAGAGAAGAAAGATTCTCTGGTGGTACTACTATGTCTCAAGATTCAAGAGGTCGATCTGTTACAGTTGAAAAAGCTCGTGATATTTTGGGCGATGTGAGTGATAAGTTTTCTGATGAACGTTTGCAGGGTGTTTTAGATGTGTTTTATGGGATTTCGTTGGGGGCTTATGAGGATTTTATTAATAGCACAGAGTAAGGGAAGTAAGAATAAATTGCTTTCATGGCTTATATCTGCTATAATGGTTAGATATTTAGTGCAAAAAAAATGAAATTACAATCAACTGTATCCTCCCAAAATTCCAATGTAAATCCTAAAAATCCAATTTCTTCATCCAGTGTTTATGCAGTTTCCCGCATTTCATGTGAAGGCGTTACACTGAAATTTTGGGAGGATACAATCAACTATCATATCACTTTTGATAAGTGCATCATCATTTCCTGACAAAACAAAGCAATACTGGCTCAGTCAAATTCCTAAAATGAATGATGATAAACTTGAAAGTTTGCAAATGGTTTTGGGGACTTCTTCAAGGGATGGACTGAAAAAAATAGATGCAAAAGAGATTGAAAATCAACAAGACATCAAAAATCAATTAAAAACTTTGCAACAAAGAGACACTCGAAACATATGGAAGAAATCAGAAGCTACCTCTCAAACACAAGAAGCGAAAATGATTAACGAAATAGAAAAAGAAATATCTCAATTGGAAATATGAAAATTCTTTTTATTCAACAGAATACAAATTTCAGATTTCTCTATCTAGAGAAAGGGCCAAGTGAATATTTAGATATTCCAAGTAGAACTCCTGATGTACAAAAGCAAACAGTAGAATTATCAGTAGATGAAGAACAACAAAGGGCAATGGCTCAAATTGATGAAACTGAAAGAGAGCTACCTGTGACTAGTCCTGAAATACAAGCTGATATTCAGCAATTACGAGAAGACGTAACCGAGCTTGCAGAAAAAGGAAAACGATCTGAGGAACTCAGAAAATTGATTAAAACTCAAATGGCATGGATGGAAAGCGGCAAAGATCCATTTCGACCAGATTTTGAATTAATGAAAAATAATGTAATGTCTATAATGCCGAATGAGTGGGCAGATAAGTTGAGATCATTGCCTAATGAATCAAAACAGGAAATACAAGAAGCGGTAGCTGAAGTATTTCCAGGGACTATGCTGCGATGGGCAAAAGAAGGGGAAACCGATTTTGGTCGAAAATTGGATACCACAGAGAGGGCCATGAATGCAGGAGAAGAGGCTTTGAATTATGCTGTGTTGCCAGCTAAGGCTGTGGCGGCTTTGGCGAAGATTTGGAAAGTGGTGGAAGCAGCAGGTGCGGGGGTGAAGGCGGTGCCGATGGTTGCCGGAGTGGTGAAAGACGTAGGAAAACTTGATGAATCTTATGTAGCTTTTTCAAAAGAACGTCGGAGGAAGTTGGGGCTAGATAGTGGTAAAATGAATGTATCTGGAGCAAATCGAGAAAATCTGAAGACACATGATGGAATGACAAGACAGGGGGATAGAAGTAGAATTGAAGGCCAGTTCAAAAGTTCAAAAATAAATTTGCTGCCTGAAGGACCTGATGTGGTAAATAAGTACGTAAAATTGCATAGTAATGAAATTAATACTACAAATGATGTGAATGACTTGTTGAATCAAGTTAAAATAAGAGTTCCACAGAAATTGATTAGCTATGTTGCTCATCACTCACAAAGAGGAACTCTTGATAAGGCCGTTGTGGACAATATTGTTGAATATGACATATCTTTCAGAAAAACGGTTAGGCAGTTCTCAAACAAAAGGAGCGTAAAACAAAATGAAGAATTGCGAGATAGGATGGAAGATATAAGTGATAGGTATGATGAATTTCGTGCTATGTTAAGAAAGTATTTAGGCTCAAGATTAGACAAGTAATTTAATAATTATTGATTATGATTGAAAAAGAAAATTTTTCCTCGGAAGCAGAAAGTGTCCGAAAAGAAGCTAAAATAAAAGAAATCCTATTATTAGCTGAATTTATAGCTTTAGGCCATGATAATGAAACCTTGCTAAATAATGATAGATATCATGCAGCATTGGAATTTTATAAATTAAGATCATGTAATAAGGAAATCCGATATTTAAATCCAAAAACAGGCGATTATAATTTTGATTTAGAAGAGACTGACAGCGAAAGATCTCTTGAATTAAGAGGTGAATTACGAAATTCTTTAAAAATATTTCGTATTTTTAAATCGTTATTATATTTCGCATTATCGAAGCATTTAGAATTAAAAAACTCAGATATGTCAAAACTAGCAGAGGCAGAATCTATTTTTCAAAGAATGTTGTTAGATCAAGGATTCGTAGATGGAGATAGTTATAAAATATCTGAAGACAGAAAAACCAAACTCCAATCTTATCTCGAAGAATTTGAAGACCAAAATCCAGAAATAAGAGTAAAATTAAAAACTGAAGCGGAAATAGAAAGTAGAAAAATGCAGGACAGTGCTAAGTTAATAAAAGAATCTGTAGATAGAACAACTCAAGAAGTTATTCAACGTGCGGAAGAAAAACCTATTCCATAATTATAAATTGGTCTGCTCTATTAAATAGAAACACAAAACAACTCCATAGGTTTAGAATAACCATTCTGCACATCCCTAACAAAAGAGTTCCACCTCAATTGCAGTAGGCGTACCAGTCTTCGTTTGCGACAAGCGAAGCGAGTTGGAATAAGAAGACTGTCGCGTCGTAGCTTTCTTTGATACCTACTAAAGGATGAACACAAACTACGACTCGGCAGGCCACGTCGTTCACGAACAACATGGCAGGCCAGTTACTTTTATATTCATATAAAGCGAAGACGGACAACAAACAAAGGGATTGGCATTGCTTCGGGGCAAGCCACATACTAGAACTATTGTTTTAAAGACAAACATATTAGTAAGCGCGAAGACTATCCGCCGTAGAAGTTAATATTGCCTAAATAAGTTCTTCAATTTCATTTTGTCGCTTAATAAGCGCATTTTTTTCTGATATTACTCGTAAAAATTGCATTTCCATACCGGAATTAGGCTTTCCAAGTTGTGTATGTAATTTATCTCTTTTTGATTTTAATTTACTTTTTTGCTCTTTTTTTGTAGCAATAGATAATTGAGCTCGCACATTTCGTAGTTCACTAAGTGTTTTGTCTGTATTTTCTAAATCTGGATATTCAGAATAAATCCCCTGCAATCTTTTATCGATTACGTCAAATTTAGTCAAAAGTGCGAAAAAAAATTCTCATCTGGATATGTTTCTACAAGCGTAAAAATAACGGAATAGAGAATCGATAAGACGTTCGCTCCTTTTTGAGATTTGCACCCAAAAGATTTTTTGCGCTTGAGAACGACCCTTTTTACCGCTCGTTCCGCTTTATTGTTGTCGAGTTTAAACTGAGGACGTTTAAAGAATGTAAAATAACGTTCTTTTCGTTCTTTTAGAGTTTTACGTATTGTCTTTAGCTTTTGGGGGTCATGAACAGACGGAACGGTGACCACATCAAAGAGGGCTTCTAACTTTTTTCGCTCTTGGGCTTTTTCTTCATCACTCCAGATATTTGCCAGTAGTTTTTTTCTCGCTTTTTCAGCTCTTTTGTAGACATTTGCAAAATCTTTAAAGGCCTTTTTGCAAACTTTCTTTTTTTTGCTGGATAAATTTTTACTTTCCGCCAGATCTCTCAGTTTCCTATTTGGATGTGCCAGACCATGATCTTCAAACGGGTTTTAGATTTTAAAAACGCATTCTTTAGCCAAAAATCGAAAGATTTTTTTAAAATTTGTCCAATCTGTCTGAAGCTAGGGGGATAAAAACTTGAAGAATAAAATAGTTGCGCAATGATAATAAGTGATGAAAACAAAAACAAAACACTCTC
>CAZQFO010000067.1:0-9773 GCA_964592695.1 uncultured Candidatus Peribacteria bacterium | reverse complement strand
TTTCCCTCGCGGCTACGGCACTTCGCTGTCGCAGCCTGACTCCCCGGACAATCACAGTAGTATTCAAAGTTTGCTAAGAGTCGGTACGAGTGTTTGTCGCCCTTCCCCAAACAGTGCTCTACCCCTACTGCTAGTAACCGGAGGCTATACCTAAATATATTTCGGAGAGAACCAGCTATCTCCGGGTTCGATGGTAATTTCAACTCTTACCACAGGTCATCCAAGCATTTTGCTGCATGCGATGGTTCGGTCCTTCCCCCACGATTAAGTGGGGTTCAACCTGCCCATGGTAAGCTCACCCGGTTTCGGGTCTAGTGCATAAGACAAACGCCCTTTCAGACTCGCTTTCGCTATGGCTCCGGCTGATACTGCCTTAACCTGCCCTATACAGCTAACTCGTTGGCTCATTCTACAAAAGGCACGATGTCATGGATTGGATTCTGCTTGCAAGAAAGATAAAACCTCTATTGTTTTCACTACTACCCCATCCCTACTCAAATTTATCATTTTTCAATTATCAATTTTCATTTAATTTTCAATTTTACAATTATCAAACACTAGAAACTAAAGTCTTTTATTTGGAAATTATTAAAATGATCATTCAATGATAAATTGGTAAATGATAATTGAAAATTCGAGCACAAACTTGGTCAAAAGCTTAAACATTGAACTTCTTATCTTTACATCCAGAATCCAACCCACTCCATCTCCTTAAAGGTATACAATTTCACGGTCTATTTCACTCCCCTTCCCGGGGTTCTTTTCATCTTTCCCTCACGGTACTTGTTCACTATTGATCTGATACTCTTTTTAGCCTTGGATGGTGGTCCACCCAGATTCAAGCCGGATTTCACGTGTCCGACCCTACTCAGGATACTCCTACCGCATTTAATTCATTTCAGATACAGGGCTATCACCTTCTATGGCGAAGCTTTCCAGCTTCTTTTCCTATAAAATAAACACAGATGTTGGAGTCCTACAACCCCCGTCTTCGCTCTACATTTTACCAAGCTTTAATCGAGCTTCGACGCGGCAGGCCCGGGGCTTGCTGCGGCGTAGCTAAATACAGTGTAAAACACAAAGCGAAGACGAGTTTGGGCTGTTCCCTTTTCGCTCGTCACTACTAAGGGAATCTCTTTTGATTTCTTTTCTCCGGCTACTGAGATATTTCAGTTCGCCGACTTCCCTCCATGCACTTAATGGATTTGGGTGCATGGTGTCCCGCCGAGGCGGGACGGATTTCTCCATTCGGACATCCCCGGATCATAGTGTGATTGCTCACTCCCCGAGGCTTTTCGCAAGCTTCAACGTCCTTCATCGGAAGTATCAGTCTAGAGATTCGTTGTATACCCGTCATTAACTTTTTTCATCAAGAATAAAACACCGTAGTGTTCTACTCAGACTGGATTGTTTTTAGTGAGTAAATCACAAAAAACATTTAATTAGGATTTATTAACTACGAAATGTAAAAGAACAGAGCTTGCTCGAAAAATATATCGATCAAGCTCGAGACATCTTAGTAACCAGATCATCCATGTCAAGTTATTTTGGCAAAAAAGTTCAGACTTATGAAACTGGTAAAATTAAGATGTTTTACCAAACAAGTTTGAAACAAACTTATTCCCTCCTTCCCCGAAACAAAAACTCCTGCATCCTATATACCATCTTGGCAATTTCTGCTCTAGTTACCGGTTCTGATGGCGCAAATTCTTCTGATGAACGACCAGACACTATTCCGTTTTGTAATGCAAACCCTACATACCTATGATACCACGCATTGTGAGGAACATCACGAAATGGTAATTCATGAGGAGCTGAAAACTGTTGTATCCCTGAGGCAGAAACGATCATTTTTAAAGCTTCTGCTCGATTTACTACTTTTGCCGGCTGAAATTCCCCACCAGGATATCCCTGAACTACATTGAATTTGGATGCTGCATCTATATATTTCGAATACCACATATCTAATGACACATCAGAATATAATTGTTTTACCTCACTTGAAATTGGAAATGGTATATTAAATGCCTCTACAATTGTTTTTGTTAATTCAGCACGAAGCACCCCATCATTTGGTCTAAATGATTCTTCGTTGTCAAAAACGCCTCTAATTGTCAGCTGGTGTACAAATAATTCTGCCCAATGATCCAGAATATCCCTAAATCGAACCAATTCCTCTTTTTTGCTGTAATTCTGTGTCATTTCTACATTGGTTTCAATAGGTACCAATACAGCAAATATTCCTGTATGATCAGCTTTGGCTGATATTTTTCTGCCCTCAATTATTTGCACCCCTTTTCCACTAGCAACACGATATTTTTGTTTTGACTCATCAAAGTAGTAGATTTTAGGTAGTATTTCTTCTGAGATTTTAACACTTGGTAATGGCATCGAAATCGTAAAAGGCTCTGAAAATTGAATAGTTCTTCCTGTTCTAGTTTCAAATTTTATAACCGACAAGGCTTCATACCCATCTAAAATTGGTGGTTTCTCATCTGCCCTTACTCTTTCTGGAGGATTTATGACCCCACCAAATGAAGATCTATTTAGATATGACATCTGCGCCCCTTTAATCAAATCAATGGAAACGTCTTTGTCTCCTTTTATAGTCATAGGATATGGAACAATGCCTTTGAAATCTCGGAAATCCGATGGTTTATTTGTATTAATTCTCCGGGACAACCTTGATAAAATCGCCTTTCCTGGCTTATGCGCCTTTAACGGCTCATCATTATTTGAAATAATAGGTGTATACACGGCCGCCCCTCTCTGACCGTTAACATGGTTTATTCCTCTCCCGAGACCTCCCCCGAGACTCCTAGAGACAGATGAGCTTGATGTATAATTAGTTGATGACACTGAATCAAGACAAACCTGTGATAAAGACGGTTTTCCATATTCTCCAATACAGGAATTCTTTTTTTGTACCACTCTACTTTGCATTTGATTGGTACAGATTGTCCATTCTCCTGTGGTCCAATCATCAGCAGTACAATCACTTATTTCATCTTCCCCCAGAATAATTTCAGAAAAATGAGGAAGGTTTAATTCACAAATTTTTTCTTCATTCACTATACATGATACATCAGGATTATATACCGCATATGTCCTTCCTCCATTATGAGAATAATACGCATGCAAAATAGCATCTTTTTCTGCGCTATCTACTTTTATAGACACGGTTACTGGATCTTCAAAATATAATTCATGAGTATCCGATCCAACAGTAAGTTTTTCATGAAGCGTAACTCCTACAGCATCATCATTTTTAATTTTATTGATTTTTTGAATATCATTCGCAGCTATTGAAGTCAGCCTTGGAGCAGATATTACACCATTCCAATCATCTGCTCCTTCTACATTAATGGTAGAATTTGCAGGAATCAAAAGAGATCCGATTACCTCCTCTGAATCCGAATTTATTGTAATCGTATTACCTGAAAAACCACCTAAAGGATATTTATCCTCAACATCTATATCTATAAAAACAGCACCTTGGGCAACTATATCTTTTTGTATCGATTCAGGAATTACTGTCGGAGTATAAAATGATAATATTTCACTTTGTGTAGAATACTCTCTTCTCGTACTTTGTACTTGAAAAAAATATTTCGTTGCTGGCTCAAGGTTATAAATAAATTTTTGATGCAAAAAATCGTTATCATCTAATAAAAATTCAGAGAGAGACTCTATGGAAGTGCCAAGCAATATTTTATTATTAGTTGTACTAGCATCTGTACTCCATGAAATAATCACATTATCTACTTCTCCTAATACAGCTTTTATATTTGACAAAACTGGCTTTCGAATAATGTTATAATTAGTACTTTCCTGATTTCCAGCATAATCAGAAGCTATCAATTCAATCTGATTACCTCCATGATTTAAATTAACTGATTTACTCCAATAGGATTGTGATACAGCTGTGCTTTCTTCATTTATTTTAAATTCATCCAAATCTGAATCTATTACTCGCCCTGATAATTCGATTGATGATCCATATACTTCAGCATTGTTATTTGGAGAATTAATTTCTATACTAGGTGCAAATTTGTCGACTTGAAGTATAATTTGCTCTGACATGAGTTGTCTTTCTTGATTTTTTGTAGTTTTAAATAAATTCAAGATGATATCTTGATTTTGTACGGCAGGCTGCAAAATAGCAGTTTTGATTTCGACATTTGTAAATATCACTGAGTCATCAGTAGCAATCTTTGAAAGCAGTGGTTTATTTTGTTTTTGAGAATGAAAAACTTCGATCAAATCTCCGGAATTAGTTCCCACTGATAAATTCACAGTATTAAATTCCTCTGCGTTAATATACTTATCATCTGTTCCGTCTAAAAAGATCAAATCCGAACTCATTTCACTATTATAAATTACCACTCCAACTGAAACCCAAAGATCATCAGAACTTTTTTTAACCTGCATCACTAAATTTGCATCAGAATTGTACATACCAGGAGATAATAATCCCTCTCCATTAATTCTCTTTGATTCATCTTCTACATTAAATACAAAATCTGTAATAGTTTGCCCAGCTACTGCAGGACTTGAGGAAAACTCAAATATTCTTTCTCCATCTTGCATGCTTATGGTAATAATTTCACCTGCTACCAAAGGAGTTGTTTTTACATAGAATTGAACGATATTTTTATTACTATCGTTAATAATATTTTTTCCATTATCCCCCCCTTCTCTTACATAAGCCTCATAAAAACCTGTGCTCAATCCAACTGATTCGGTATTAGAAATATTTCCGGCTCGATCAAACGCACTATCCTGAGCAAAAGATAATGTTGATGCACTCGGTCCAAAATCATCATCTGACAAGAACCCGGAAAGCGTTATAATCCCTGTCCCTTCTCCCTCTACCATAGTTATTTCTGTAATGTTTTTATTTTTTCCTGAATTATCAGTAAATACGAAATCTGATTCATCTAGCACTCCTTCTCCATTTTCTTGCGAATATATCGATTCTGAGAAATTAACAATTATATCCCTAGTATTAATAATACTAGTTACTTCAGAAATAACACCAGGTGTGCGATCTACCATTATGGGACCCAAATTTGTAGGAGAAGAAATATTTCCAGCATTATCTTTTGTTACTATGTGAAAATAATAAATCCCATCAGATATATCTGATTTTCTAAATAAATTATTATTGGTACTTTTGAAAACTGCAGAATCATATGGTGTATTAATGTTATTATCTAATAAATAATGATATCCATTTACTCCTGATCCATCATCAGACGCTAAATTCCAAGAGATTAATAAATCTTTTATATTGCCCCATTTGTTCGCATTGTAAGCATCTGATTTCAATGAAATCATTGTTGGTGCTTCCATATCAAACTTATATGGTCCCAAGTGTAGTGTATTTCCGATATCTTCCTCACGCTGAGGAGCTACATGTAAGTAGTATTGTCCCGTCTCAGAAATATCTAATTCCAAAGGATTCATTGAATTCCACTGTAAGCTTTCTGATAATATTTCTGTTTCAGGGTCCATATCCCATTTATATCGAAACAGATTTACATCTATATTTTGATTTAAAAACTCAATAGTATTAATAGCTGATACGTGCCAGCTATTTGTATTCCTATTTGCAATGATGTCTGAATCGGATAATTCAGGAAGTGCCGTCTGAAACGACCATATATTTTCTGTTGATATGCCTGTTGCATTTTTTGATTTAGCCCTCACATAATAAGTTTTATTTGGACCTAAATCAGTAAAACTAATTACACCTTGATTTTCATGCAATTCCCAATTGAGCACACTAATAATTGATTCAAATTCAGAATCAGAAGCTAATTCAACAAAATATTCCAGTGCTCCATTTGTATTAACCACTATTGAAATACTAGTTGATTCAGCCGGATTAAGTATAAAATCTGGTGCATTTGGTTTAGTTAGAATTTCAACAGATTCAATCGAATCCCCTCTTTCTGCCAATGCGTTTCTAGCATTTATGTTAAGTTCATATACAGTATTCCCTGATAGTTCGACAGGCGACCATGTATGATCCTGTGTCCAACCAGAATTCACTTCTCCTATATCAAATAAATATCCTGAATCACCTGATTCGATATTTTCTAATTCATCAATAGATACTGTAAATCCATTATTTGTAATTTCTGTGATAATCGGAGTGTCCGGCGATGAAATAGAAGTATATGTAGAATACTCAGTTTCTGATGTCTCAATTCCATCTAAATTCTTAGATTTTATATAGATTGTGTATTCAGTATTTGGTCTATATCCACTTCCTACCCAGGAACTTGTTTGTCCATTAATCCATCCAGAATTATGAACTTCTCCATCCTCATCAGTTACTCGTACATAGTACCCGGTAGAATTATTATTACTCCAAGTCCATGTTATTGTATTTTTGGTTTTATTTTCAAATCCGACATTTGTTGGCTGAGCGGATCCAGTTATTATAGAAATTAAATCTGATTTTTGACCTTCTTCCCCGTCTCTTATAGCGGCAACTTCAAATGTAATAACTGAGTTTAAAGGGAGATTATTTCTGGTAAAACTAGTAGCACTAGTGATGTTTCCTGTGGACTCACTTTTTTCAGTTATTCCTTTATTTATGTAAACTCTATATTCATCAGCCTCAAAAACCCCATCCCAACTCCAAGAAACAGAAGCTGTAGAATTATCTGTATTTACTATATTTTGTGTCGTTTGGACATTTTGCACGGGACCAGGAAGAGTTCTTTTTTGAAGCGAAATACAATTCTCTGTGTTTATTTCTCCATTTGAATTCACAGCAAATATTCGGTAAAAATAGTCCGTATTTGAAGCTAGTCCGACATCCGTTAAACTATTTTCAGCAGAAGCGATAAATACCTCATTTCTCGGATCCTTACAAGAAAGCCCTTCGGAATCTCTAGACACCGTAACACGAGTACTATTTGACAAACTCCATCTTAAAATAATTTCATTATCTGATGCGATATTTTCTAGTCCCAAATCTGCTTCTGGATTTGAAATATCTTCAACAGAAGCATAGGTAACATATGAATCCAATAGCATAAGATCTGTTTCATTCCAGACTCCATCCCGAGCTTTTATGTACAAATCATACTCTGTGTTTGGAGTTAAATCATTTATACTAATTACTGTATCCGTCGTCCACTCAGAACATGAGGCATTTATACTATCACTTGGACAGTACTTTATTTCTGTATCGCTAGATCCATCATCACTAAATGAGCTGAAATCAAATGAAACCGCAGTGTCTCCATTTATAAATTCTTTAATAGTTGGACTCTCAGGTGCAATATTATCTATCACAATGGTATATTGTTCTAATGGCGAATCATTACCATCATGATCTGTTACTTCCGCAAAAAAAGTAACCGATTTATTATCTTTTTCTGAAGCATCAAAAACATAGACCGTAGTTTCTTCTTCTGTTTTTTCTTGGCCCAATATCCCGGTTATTTCTATTTCATTATCATTAAAAAATCGAAATGAATCTAAGGTGTTTATATCGGTGTCGATGTTTTGATTATCTGTAACATTCACGGTCAATGCTATACTTCCTGAAGTATATGCTATATTTCCTGTTGTTACATCTTCAATATTAAAAAATTTAATCTTTGGTTTTTCTAGCAAATTCAAAGCTTCATTCAAATTTACTCGCTTTCCGGTAACGGTCTTTTCTGACAAACTAGGTAATGAGTCTCCTGTGGATAGAACAATGCTTTTTATAGTACTATTATCAATCTGTGGACTATGACTCATCAATGTCCCTGCTATACCGGCCACCATGGGAGTTGCCATAGAGGTCCCATTCATAAAATCATACAATTCATTTGTACCATCGTCTATATTATTTCCTGTAATTTTAATTTCATCAACCCAACATCCATCATGATCATTATCATCTTTATTTGTAACCCAACGCAATTGAAAACGAAAATTAGTGGTTAACAATTCCGAATCGATGTTTCCACTGTAATAACTAGAAGCCGCACCTTCTTCGTTTGAATCAGAATCAATGAATGGTTCGTCCCACCTTGTTTTTTCAACATAATTTTGACCGCCATCTCCTGAAAATTCTAATGCCATATAATCATACCATCCATCCAATTTGTATTCCGTATCACAACCAATAAAATAACCAATACTAGCAGCGTCATACATACTTAGATCTATATCACTTGAGGCAAATGTAAAATTAGCATCGGCCGCATATGGGAAATTTAAGTCTCCGTACAAGGCATTGTCTCCATTTCCAAATAATTCATAAGTCCCCCAATTTCCGGTTGAAGAAAATCCTTCAGGAAGCAATGGAGGAGTGATGTCGTCAAATTTTTCTTCAAAAGGCTGTTCTTCTGAATTCTCTATAGCCGTACTATAAATATTTGTTCCGGGGGCTCCCACGTCTATAAAATTTTTTCCATAGTCTGAAAAAGAAGCTAAATCGTCATTTGAATCAGTAGCAGCAACGCTAATTATATTATCCAGGCCATTCCAACAGGATGTATCTTTTCCAAAATCAGATGGAAAATCAAAGTAAGAAACTCCATCATGTTCTTGGGTACCATTTCCTGATGCCGCAACAAAAATTCCGTCAAAACTTTGGATAGCTTCAAAAATAAGATCATCCTGAATAGAATCACATGTATCGCCACCGCCTCCCCAACTTGCATTTATCACCTGAGCATCATTAAATTTAGCATAATTAATAGATTTCACAATAGAATCAGATGTCAGATCTGATAAAATCGCCATTATTTTTATCCCTCTCCCTACCCCCGTAATTCCTGTTTCATTATCAGATTCCGCAGCAATAATTCCCGCGACATGTGTCCCGTGTGCAGAATCATAAGGCAATGGATTATTCCCTTCCCCAAATGGACTTGATGAATCATAACTCCATCCATGATTTGGACATCCCCCATCTATGGTATTTCCTTGATCGTCAAAGCATGATTCTGATCCATCCCACATCATATTGATTAAATCAGGGTGATTGTATCCCACCCCGGTATCGATAACGGCTACCACTGTTTCATTTTCTTGTGAAAACTGTGCCCATCCCTCGGGAGCATCAACATCAGCATCTTCGGTTCCAATAGTACCATTTACACTTTGTCCAATATTATTAAGTCCCCATAGTTCGCTTAGATAGGGATCATTTGTTAGAGAACGAGTCTTGTATTTATAGTTTGGTTGTATATGGACAACCAAACTATTATTTTTTAAGTTAGATATTACATCATCTACAGAGTCATCTGAAGTTATTTTGAAAAGTTCTGAGTTTAAATCGTAAAAAATTTCTTTTCGATCCAGTCCCTGTGAACTGGAAAAAGCTTGTGATTTCTGTTTGCCCTCTTTGGATGTGAGATCAATTCTTGTTTTATTGAATTTTATCAAAACTTCATCCATTACTATCTGGCGTGATCTTATCGCCTCAGCCTTTGAGAGATCAGGATCATTAAACGATAAATTCCCAGCTAGATCTTTTGAATTGCTCTTGGTTTTATATATTTCATCTCTCACTTGCTTTGCATTTTTTCGGTTCAGAATATTAGTTTTCAGTTTGTCCATGACTCCCTGGTTGATTTGATCTTTTGTTCCGGTATCATCTGTGCCAAATGTTATCCCTGGTGCAATTAAAACTGTCCATATCGAACTGATTAATACACCCGAAAGAATTTTTTTTAAGGCAAATGGAGAGACTGAAAATGAGTTTTTTGTATTTTGCATATCACATACATAAATATATCTAAATATTTTACCAT